>DATLNY010000294.1:0-7605 GCA_035536495.1 Candidatus Saccharimonadia bacterium
GGATCGGTCAGCGGCCGGATGTTGAGCTCGGCGTTGCCGTTGAGCAGGCCGTCGAGCACCGAGCCGTACATCTTCGCGTCGCGGCCGAACTGGTCGGCGGCCGAGAACGCGACCGCACCACCCTTGAGGATGTCCGACACGCGGCGCGCCATGCGGTCGACCAGGAGCATCTGGCGAGTCGTCATGTACACCTGGCTGCCGGGCGCGTCGCGCTCCTGCAGGATGCGCGAGATCTCCTCCATGCGCTGGTTGATCTGCGGCAGCTTCGAGTTGAAGTCGTTCGCCGTCTCGGTCATCGACAGCACGAGCTCCTGGCGCTCGACGATCGTGTCGGCCGCGGTCCTGACCGGCGTCCACGCCTGCACGAGCTCGGCGAGCGGGCGCTGCACGACGCCGACCGTCGCGTACGGCGGCGTGCTGCCGTCGGGCGAGCCTCGCTGCAGCTCGGTGATGTTCTTCTCGATCGCGTTTCGCGTTTCCTTCAGCTCGTCGAACGCCTCGAGCTGGCCGGCGGCCGCTTCGTTCGCGAACTTCGCGATCTGCTGGGAGTACACCTGCACGCCGGTCACCTTGCCGGTCGCGAGTCGTTCCTGCTCGTTCGTGAGGCCGCCGTAGTAGGCGTTCGCAAGCAGCGCGAGTAGCGCGAGACCCGCCAGTGCCGCCCAGTTTCGAAGGCCCGTCTGACCGCGGACCGCGCCCGATGTGCTGCTCATGAACTACCCCTCGCCGAATGGAACCGGGGCCGCCGGGCCCCGTCGTGGATCACCGATGACGCGCCTGCGCTCCGCGCAGGGCATCCAGCCCTTCAAACTGTCGCCGCGGGTGGAATCCTTCCGCCGCGTTTCAACCCGCCGCCTGGATGAACCCGGGCGTCTTCACCAGCGCCGACATGCTGAAGACGCTCCAGACCCTGCCGTTGAGCTCGTAACGGCGCGGCACATAGCGTTCGTAGCGCTCGTCTTCCTCGTCCTCGTCGACCGGGATGTTCTCGTCAGTGACGTTGCGCTGCCCGAGCACCTCGTCGATCAGCAGTCCGACCGAGCCGCCCGGCTGGCGCGCGAGCAGGAGTCGCGAGCGGTCCCCGATCGGAGTACGGCCACCCTCGAGGTAGTTCCGAAGGTCGACGACCGCAACGAGGTTGCCGCGGATGTTCGCGACCCCGAGCAGCCAGGGCTTCGTGCCGGGTACCGGCGTCATCGCCGGCATCTTCAGGATTTCGTTGACTTCGTGGATGCCCGACATCAGGTAGCGCTCGCCGATGCGGAACGCGATGCCGCGCCAGAGTCCCGGCGCCTCGACCTGCTCGGCCGCGCCCGCGACGTGCGCGGTCGCGCGGCGCTCGTAATCGACGAGCACCTCGAACGGGTTGAAGCGGGCGGGGCTTTCGTCCATCAGTTCCCGGGCGGCGGCGATGTCGTTCATCGACACCGCTCAGACGAGCAGCGTCTGGATGCGCGCGAGGAGGTCCTTCTCGTTCACGGGCTTGACGATGAAATCCTTCGCACCCTGGCGCAGGCCCCAGACGCGGTCGGTCTCCATCCCCTTGGTCGTCACGATGATGACCGGTATCTCGGACGTGTCGGGATCGCGCGAAAGGCTGCGCGTGGCCTGGAAGCCGTTCATGCCGGGCATGATCACGTCCATCAGGATGAGGTCGGGCCGGGCGCTCTTCGCGAGGTCGATCCCCGATTCTGCGCTCCCCGCGCTCGTGACGCGGTGACCGGCGCGCTCGAGCATGCCCGAGAGCACCTTCACGTCGGTCGGCGAGTCATCAACGATCAGGATATGCGCCATCTTGCTACGTCCCCCCCTGAGGGTGCCGCGTCCGCATCAATTCTTGAGATCCACGAACTTGCGGATCGCACCGAGCAGCTCGTCGCGCGTGAACGGCTTCGTGAGGTACTGCTCCGCGCCGACGATGCGGCCCTTGGCCTTGTCGAAAATGCCGTCCTTGGACGACAACATGATCACGGGTGTCGCCTTGAACACCTGGTTGTTCTTGATCAGCGCGCAGGTCTGATAGCCGTCGAGCCGCGGCATCATGATGTCGACGAAGATGATCTGCGGCTGCTGGTCGGAGATCTTCGCGAGCGCCTCGAAACCGTCGGTCGCGGTCACGACGTCGCAACCCTCCTTCTTCAGCAGGGTTTCGGCCGTGCGCCGGATCGTCTTCGAGTCGTCGATGACCATCACTTTCAGGCCAGCGAGGCTGCCTTCTTTGCGGGTTTCTTCCACGTGCACCCCATCGTGATGCCCAGCGCTCAAGCGCGAGCGTACGCCTGCCGCCCCCGTTGCGGCGGCTCCGGTCGCAATCCGGAACTCAAGTTCGATCCTCGGGCTGTTTAGCTTTACTAACCAGGCAAGTCAAGTAAATGCCGCAAACAGCTTGATCGATCAGGAAAAAGTGTCCGAGGCCGCATGAAAAGCCCGGATTCTTGACTACTATTGGGAAGCAAGCTGTTCCGGACGATGACGTTCTCGCAGGCAGGGCAGGATCGGTGGTGACGCTCGATGTCGGCGTGCTGATGGATCCCATCGGCGCGGTCAAGCTCAGGAAGGACTCGACCCTCGCGATGCTGCTCGAAGCGCAGCGGCGGGGTCATCGGCTCTGGTACGCGACGCAGCGCGACCTGATGCTCGACGGCGGCGAGCCGTACGGGCGCCTCGCGCCGCTCGTCGTGCGCGATGATCCCGCGTCGTGGTTCGAGCTCGGGCCCGCGGCCGCGATGCCGCTCGCGCGCTGCGACGTGTTCCTCGCGCGGAAGGACCCGCCGTTCGATTCGCAGTTCCTCTACGACACGCTCGTGCTCGAGCAGGCATCCGCGCGCGGCTGCCGCGTCGTCAATGCGCCGCAGGCGCTGCGCGACGCGAACGAGAAGCTCTTCGCGCTGCTGTTCCCGCAATGCATCCCCGAGACGCGCGTGGCGCGCGACGCCGCCCTGCTGCGCGAGTTCGTCGAGTCGGTCGGCGAGGTCGTGCTGAAGCCGCTCGACGGCATGGCGGGACGCTCGATATTCCGCACGCATCGCGGCGACCCCAACCTCAACGTGATCCTCGAGACGCTGACGCGGGACGGCGCCGAGCTCGCGATGGCGCAGCGCTACGTGCACCAGATCACCGACGGCGACAAGCGCATCCTCGTCATCGACGGCGAACCGGTGCCGTACTGCCTTGCGCGGATCCCGCAGGGCGACGATTTCCGCGGCAACCTCGCGCGAGGCGGCAAGGGTGTCGGCCGGCCCCTGTCCGAGCGCGACCGGTGGATCGTCGCGCAGGTCGCGCCCGAGCTCGTGCGCCGCGGGATCGTGTTCGCGGGGCTCGACGTCATCGGCGACTGGCTCACCGAGATCAACGTCACGAGCCCGACGGGAATCCGTGAGCTCGATGCGCAATTCGGCCTCAACATCGCGGGCATGCTGTTCGACGCGATCGAGCGGATGCCGAAGGCCGCGCACGCCAGCCCCCCGTCGTGACGCGCAACCCGCCCGGCTCGAGACCGCAACCGCAACCGGCGCAGGGCCTGCCACGGGCGTCGCCGCCCGAAGTCGGGCCGGCCGAGCGGCTGCGGATGACGATCGTGTTCTCGCTGCTGCTGCACGCGGTGCTCGTGCTCGGCATCGGCTTCACCTACGAGGAGCCGGCCGCGAGCCTGCCCGCGCTCGACGTGATCCTCGTCAATTCGCGCTCGGATCGCAGCGTCGACGATCCCGATTTCCTCGCGAACCAGAGCCAGCGCGGTGGCGGCGAGCACGAGGAGGCGCAGCGTCCGCGCGATCCGTTCACGAGCCCGGTGCCGAAGCCGTCCGACGGGGTCGCGCCGGCCGAGATCCGCGCGAGCGCGCCGCGGCCGACGCCCCCGACGCCGTCGCCGGTCGTCACGGGCGCAGACCGGCGCTTCACGGTCGAACGAACCGAAGGCCGGCCCGAGACGCCGAAGCTGCCGCAACCGAGCGACCGCGAGCTCATCGAGCGCAGCCTCGAGATGGCGCGCCTCGCGGCCGAGCTCGAGCGCCGCACGGAGCAGTACGCGAAGCGGCCGCGGCGCAAGTTCATTTCCGCGAACACGCAGGAATACGCCTACGCGTCGTACATGCGCGGCTGGGTCCAGCGGGTCGAGCGCATCGGCAACCTCAATTACCCCGGCGAGGCGCGCGCGCGCCGCATCGAGGGGCAGCTCGTCATGACGGTCGCGGTGCGCCGCGACGGCACCGTCGAGCGGATCGACGTGATCCAGTCGAGCGGGCACGTGCTGCTCGACGACGCGGCGCAGCGGATCGTGCGCCTGTCGGAGCCGTTCTCGCCGCTGCCCGCGGGACAGGAGCAGGTCGACGTGCTGCACATCACGCGGACCTGGCAATTCCTGCCCGGGGGGGTGCTGCGCAACCGCTAGGCGACCGGGTGGCGCCGACGACGGGGCGCTAACGCGGGCCCGCTACACTCGCGCCATGGAAAAGGGCCGCTATCTCACGAACCATTTCCTCATCGCGATGCCGAGCCTGCTCGATCCGAACTTCTCGCGCGGCGTGACGTTCGTCTGCCAGCATTCGAAGGACGGCGCGATGGGCATCATCATCAACCGCGCAGCGCCGCTGACGCTCGGGGACGTGCTCGCGCAGATGGACATCACGACCGGGATCGAGGCCGTCGCGTCGGCGCCGGTCTACCTCGGCGGGCCGGTGCAGCCCGAGCGCGGCTTCGTGCTGCACGACACGGGCGAGAGCTGGGACTCGAGCTTCGACATTTCCGAGACGCTCGCGGTGACGACGTCGCGCGACATCCTCGCGGCGATGGCCGAGGGCAAGGGTCCGAAGCGCGCGCTGATCGCGCTCGGCTACGCCGGCTGGTCCGAAGGCCAGCTCGAGCAGGAAGTCCGGGACAATGCCTGGCTGACGGTCGCGGCGGCACCGCAATTGATCTTCGATACGCCGCTCGACGAGCGCTGGAACGCGGCGGCAGCGCTGGTCGGGATCGACATGTCGCTGATGTCGGACCAGGCCGGGCACGCCTGACCGCTGGCTCGTCCGCACCGTCGATGCCGCTGTCACGGGGGGACCTGCTGATGCCGCTTGCCGCTACCTCGTCGCGCACGATCCTCGGTTTCGACTACGGCGCGCGCCGGATCGGCGTCGCGGTCGGGCAGGAGCTGCTCGGCTCGGCGCGCGCGCTCGAGGTCGTCGGCAACGGCGAGCAGGGGCCGCACTGGGAGCGCATCGACGCGATCGTCGCCGAGTGGAAGCCCGACGTGCTCGTGGTCGGCCTGCCGCTTACGATGGCGGGGGAGGAACAGGCGACCTCGCGGGGCGCGCGCCGTTTCGGCGAGCAGCTGGCCGCGCGCTACCGGCTCGACGTGCACGCGCACGACGAGCGACTCACGTCGATCGAGGCCGACTCGCGTTTCGCGCTGGCACGACGCAGCGGCCAGCGCCGGCAGAAGGACGCCGCGATCAAGGACGCGATCGCCGCGCAGGTGCTGCTCGAGAGCTGGTTCGCCGAGTGCAGCGCCGGATCCCGCGACGAACGCGCGAGCGACAGGGGGTCCGCATGACGCACCCCGGCGCGGGCGAAGAACGCTGCCCGCAAGGCGTCCTGCCCGAGGTCGAGGTGCTGCTCGACGCGCTCGCGCAACGACTGTCCGCGCGGCTCGAGCGCGCCCGGATCGACGACCCCTGCGTCGTCGGCGTGCAGACCGGCGGCGTGTGGCTCGCGCAACGGCTGCATGCGATGCTCGGCCTCGCGACCCCGCTCGGGACGCTCGACATCAGCTTCCATCGCGACGACTTCGAGGCCGCGGGCCTGAATCCGGTGCTGCATCCCTCGCGCCTGCCGTGGGACGTCGCGGGGCGCGACGTCGTGCTCGTCGACGACGTGCTCTACACCGGACGGACCGTGCGGGCCGCGCTCAACGCGATCTTCGACTGGGGCCGGCCGGCCTCGATCTCGCTCGTCGTGCTCGTCGCGCGCGACGGGCGCGAGCTGCCGCTGCAGGCCGACATCGCAGCCGCCGAGATCGCGCTCGAGCCCGGCTGCACGATCAAGCTGCGCGGCCCGGAGCCGTTGCGGCTCGAGCTCGTGCGCAGCGGCGCCCGCGCGGAGCGGCCCGCATGACGTCGTTGCGCGAAGCGGAATCGGTGCAGCTCGGACGCGACGGCACGCTGCGCCACCTGCTGACGCTCGATGGGTTGAGCCGCGGGCAGCTCGTCGAGCTGCTCGACACGGCCGCCGCGATCGCGGCCGCGACGGGCGGCAAGGTCAAGAAGCTGCCGATCCTGCGCGGCCGCACCGTCGTCAACCTGTTCTTCGAGCCGTCGACGCGGACGCGAACGAGCTTCGCGCTCGCCGCATCGCGCCTCTCCGCCGACGTCGTCGATTTCGACGTGATGGGCTCGTCGACGAGCAAGGGCGAGAGCGTGATCGACACCGTGCGCACGCTCGAGGCGATGCACTGCGACCTGTTCGTCGTGCGTCACCGCGAGAACGGCACGCCTGCGGCGCTCGCGCGCGGCATGCGTCCGGGCGTCGCGGTGGTCAATGCCGGTGACGGCAACAACGCGCATCCGACCCAGGGGTTGCTCGACGCCTACACGATCCGCGCGCGCAAGGGTTCGGATTTCTCGCGCCTCGTCGTCGCGATCGTCGGCGACATCCGCCACTCGCGCGTCGCGCGCTCGAACCTGCACGCGCTGACGACGCTCGGCGTCGGCGAGCTGCGCGTCTGCGCGCCACGCGCGCTGCTGCCGGAGTCGCTCGATGCCCGCGTGCGGGTGTTCGACGACATCGATGCGGCGGTGCGCGACGCGGACGTCGTGATGATGCTTCGGTTGCAGCGCGAGCGCATGCAGGAGGCGCTCTTGCCGGGCGAGCCGGAATATTTCGCGCGCTACGGCCTGAGCGCCGCGCGGTTGGCGCGGGCGAAGCGCGACGCGATCGTGATGCACCCCGGCCCGATGAACCGCGGGGTCGAGATCGAATCGGCAGTCGCCGACGGCCCGCAATCGGTGATCCTCGAGCAGGTTTCGAACGGGCTCGTCGTACGGATGGCGGTGATGGCGAAGCTGCTCGGACAGGGGCAGGGCTAGGGCTAGGGCGAGGGCGCAAGATTCACCGCTGCGCTTCGAACATGCGCCCTCGCCCTAGCCCTCGCCCTGCTTTCATTGCTCCATCAGCTCGACGCCGTCGAGCCCCTGCGACAGCGTGTGCGCGTCGCCGCCCTGCGCAAGCTTGATGCGCAGGCGCACCTCGTTCGCCGAGTCGGCGTGGCGCAGCGCGTCCTCGTAGCTGATCTCGCCGGACGAGTAGAGCTCGACGAGGGACTGGTCGAACGTCCGCATGCCGAGGTTCGTCGACTCCTTCATGACTTCCTTGATCTTGTGTATCTCGCCGTCGCGGATGTAGTCCTGCACCAGCGGCGTGCCGAGCAGGATCTCCATCGCGACGCGGCGCGCCTTGCCGTCGGGCGTAGGGATCAGCTGCTGCGCGACGACGCCCTTCAGGTTCAGCGAGAGGTCCATCAGCAGCTGCGGGCGGCGATCCTCGGGAAAGAAATGGATGACGCGGTCGAGCGCCTGGTTTGCGTTGTTCGCATGCAGCGTGCAGAGCACGAGATGG
>DATLNY010000295.1:0-7373 GCA_035536495.1 Candidatus Saccharimonadia bacterium
GGTGCCGCAAGTCCGATCCAGATCGACGACAGGGGAGCCGACGATGCGACCGAAGGTCTTGCTTTCGATGGCGTGCGCCATCACTTTTGCAGCATCGGCCGACGAGCCGCCCGACCCCCCGCGGGACGCGCCGGTCGCGCCCGCGCAGGATGCCGCCCGGCATGCGCGCGACAAATTGGCTTTCCTCGTGCGGACGTGGACGGTCGAGGGCAAGGAAGACAGCTTCACGGAGACCTGCGACTGGTTCCATGATCGTTCCCACGTCGTTTGCAACAGCGAAACGGTGACGCCCGAAAAGACCTCGAAAGGCGTCAGCGTCTTCAGCTGGTCGGCGCAGACCGGCCGCTACCGCTACTACCACTACGGCAGCTCGGGCGTCGCAGCAGCGATGGACGTGTTCCTGACCGCCGGCGGGCTGATGGCGACGTACGAACGCGAGGTCGGCAAGGACCTCGTACGCGAGCACGTCTGGATGACGCCGCGGCCGGACGGCAGCTTCGATTTCCGCGAGGACGATTCGGTCAACGGCGGGCCGTGGAAGACGGTCGCGCAGATCCACTACATCGAAAAGCGGCCGCGCGCGAAGTAGCGGCGCCGCCGCAGGAGCACCGAAATGGCGCTGTCCGATCGATTGCGTAACTTGAGCCGCGCGACGGTCGCGTCGGTCGCTGCGAGCCACGTCGTGCTCCTCGCCGCGGTGCTGTGGGGCGAGCTCCCGTACCTCGCCCTGCAGGCGCTACTCGCTGCGGAGATCGTCGTGATCGGCGTCGCGACGATTCCGCTCTATCGCGGACGGAGCCTCGGCTCGCACGTGCGCGACACGCTTTCGCTCACCGGCGTCGCGCTGTTCCTGCTGCTCTTCCTGGCCCTGACCTACGGTACCGTCAGCGGGCAGCGTGACGGCAACGCGCTCGCGTTCAGTGTCGATGCGCTCGCGAGCGTCGACGCTAAAGGCTATGCGCTCGGCATCGGCTACGTTCTCGTGCATGCGCTCGTCGCGCTGCAGGTCGCGCGCGCTTCGGCTGATCCGCAACGTGCGTGGGTCAATGGCATGATCGCCGACGGCACCGCGACGCTGATGGCGATGTTCCTGATGGTGTTCGTCGGGCTGCTGCTCGGTAGCGTGATCGTCGAAGGCTTTTCGCGCCTCGGTGCCGGCGTCGACGCCGGCGCCGTGCTCGGAATCCTGATGGTCGGCGTGCGCTTCCTCGTCGCGCTCGTCGTCGCGGCGATGCCGTCTGAATCCATCGACGCAATTGCGGCAAATCCCTACGCGTAGCACGGCCAGCGTTCCACCAGGACGCCCGATGTGGACGGTCGGCTGCCGATCGGCTAGCGTCGAGTGAGGTGGCAACCAGACGCACGGCGTCCGCATCGGCTAACGCGTGCAACTTCGGGGAAACGAATCCATGTCGAAATCACGCATCGCCTTCGCGCTCGCGCTGTTGTTCGCCGCAGCCGCGGCGCAAGCCGTCGAGGTCGCCGTTCCGCGGCCCGTTCCGCTTTCCGAGGACAACGAGATCGCGGGCAACATCAAGCGCGAGTGCGAGCTCGGCGACAAGCTCGCGCACTACATCGCGGAGTTCGGTCGCGCTGGCGGCCAGGAGGTGCGCTTCGTCGCGAGCGATGCGTCACCGGGCGACGGGCGATTCCTCGAGGTCGAGATCCGCGACGCGATGAGCACGGGCAACGCGTTCGTCGGCCACCGCAAGTCGGTGAGCGTGCGCGGCAAGCTCCACGACGACGGCAGGGTGATCGGCAGCTTCCGCGCGCGGCGCGACTCGATGGGCGGCGCGTTCGGCGGCTACAAGGGCTCGTGCTCGGTGCTCGGCCGCACCGTCAAGGCGCTCGGCAAGGACATCGTCGACTGGATGGCGGCGCCGCGCATGGATGCGGATCTCGGCGACCTGAAGTGAACCGTGCCCGATCGGCGTGCCCGATTTCCCCGACTCGATCCTCGATCTCGCATTCGTCGCGCTGACGCTGGTTTTGATGCGCGTCGCGCGTCGGTGGCTTCCGCTCTATGCGTTGCTCGTCTGGCCCGGCACCGTGTTGCACGAGTCGTCGCACTGGCTCGTCGCGCTGCTGCTCGGCGGGCAACCGAGCTCGCTCACCGTCGTGCCCGTGCGGACTGAACGCGGCCTGCGGCTCGGTTCCGTCGGCGTGCGGCGGGTGCGCGGATTCAACGCGCTGCCGATCGGTTGCGCGCCGCTGCTGCTCGCGCCGCTCGCGGTGTTCGCGCTCGTGCACGCGGCGCGCGTCGATGCGCGAAGCTGGTTGCACTGGGCGCTCCTCTATATCGCGACGAGCGCTGCCGTCTCGTGCCTGCCTTCGATCGCGGACTGGAGACTTGTCTGGTCGCGACCGTTCGGGTCGCTCGCGTACGTGGCGCTCGCCGTCGCAGCGGGATACGCGTGGTGGATGCGCGGCATTTGAAGCCGCGCGACGACGTCGCGATCTTCGTCGACGGGACGCTCGCCGATTCATTCCCGTCTGGAGGTCCCGATGCCCGCGCGCCGACCCCGGAACCGCCGTGTCACCATGCGCGAGCAAGGTGTTGCCGGGAGTCTCAGTGATGGTTCGATCGCCGCTCGTCTTCGTAGTGCTGCTCGCGGTTTGCGTGTTCCCGTCTGCGGCGCAGTCGTCCGATCTCGTATTCACCTCGGGTTTCGAGGACGACGAAGTCTGCAGCACCGGTTGCCCGCCGGACGGCTGGCGCGTGCGCGAGTGGCCGCTCGCGGTCTCCTACGCCAGTTGCTCGACGGTCCGGGTCTTCGGGATCGCGCCCGGCGATGCTTTCATGTTCACGACCTGTGTGCCACCCGGTGTGCAGGCCGGCACGGGCGATCCGGTGATCACGTCGATCGTCGACTCCAACGGACGCAGCTATCCGGCGTCGAACGACGACTGCACCGTGAGCGAGACGCTGCCGCAGCTGCGCGGATGGGATTGCCGCAATACCGCAGGCGTCACGACGATGGCGTGCGCGCCTGCCGAGCGCGGCGGCTTCGCCGTGCAGGACGCGCCGCACCGCCTCGATGTCACGATCTGTCCCTTCGGCGCGGCCGGCGCCGGCACCTCGAAGTTCCACGTCTGGTGGAACGGCACGAGCAATCCGAATCCCGGGTAGCGCACGTTGATAGCCGCGTTCGACGCTGCTTTCCTGAGCGGGAGAACGACGGAACGCGGGTAGTTCGTGAAGTCGGCGATCGCCGGTGCGCTGCTCGACCTGAAGCTACCTTTCGCGCACGTGCCACCGCATCGCCCGCCTCGGGGTCTACACTTGCAGGTCCGCGGAGAGACCCTCGCATGATCTCGCACATACAACTGGCGGTGTTGCTCATGCTGGGGGCGGCGACCTGTGCCGTTGCCGGTGTCGGCACCGGCGCGCCGGTGCCTTTGGCCGCGCACGAGACGTTTCTTCCGAAGTTCATCGGCGAAGGTCCGAACGGCAGTGACAACGGCGCGATCCAGCCGTGCACCGGCGTGCAGGCGGGGGCGCCTGCCGTGATCTGCGTGCGTGCCGGCGCTCCAGGCGGTGGCACCGGGTCTGCCGCGATGCCCTTCGCGACGATCAACGCAGCGATCGCTGCAGCGAAGGCTGGCGACATCGTGCAAGTCGCCGCCGGGACGTATACAGAGAACGTCGCCCTTGGCACGTTCACGGCTCCGAGCAGCACGAACCTCACGCTGCTCGGCGGCTTCGCCGTCGGCTTCGCCACGCGCAACGCGGCGGCGAACCGTTCGATCGTCGATGGCGGCCAGGTCGATCCGGCCGTGCAACTGCACGTCGACTCGAACCAGACGACGACGCTGGACGGATTCGAGATCACCGGCGGTCTGGGCCTCGGGACCACCTTCGAGGACGGCAACGGTTACGGCGGCGGTGTCTACGCGGTGCAATACGGCGACGGCACGATGGTGATCTCGCACAACGACGTTCACGACAATCGCACCAGGAGCCACATCACGGAAGACACGCGCGGCGGTGGCATCCACGCGCACACGCAGAGTTTCGGCGGCGCCACCGCGACCATGCGGGTCGAAGACAACCACGTGCACGACAACATCGCGGGCAAGGGCGCGGGGATCAACGTCACCGGGCGCCAGGCGAGCCTCGTGCGCAATCGCGTGGAGAACAACACGACGCACAACGATCACGGCGGCGGCATCTATGTCTCGACCGCCAGCACGGACGTCCGCAACAACCTGATCCGCGGCAACGTGGTCGGCGCCAGCGTCGGCTACGGCTGGGGCGCGGGCATCCTCGTTGCCGGGGCCTCGGCCGACCTGCAGCGCAACCTCATCACCGGCAACTACACGCCGACCGCGGGGTCCGGCGTGTTCTGGGACGAGGGCGCCGTGGGCACGATGCGCAACGATCTGATCGTGAGGAACCGGTGCCCGGCCGAAAACCGCCCGGCGGCCGCGATCTATGTCGATGGCGGATCCGGGCCGTCGATCGTGATGCTGGAGAACGTCACGGTCGCCGATCACGTCTGCCCGGGCGCGGAGTCCGGCGACGCCGCGGTGGTGATCGAGGATGGTTCGATGATCGCGGTGAAGAACGCGATCTTCTGGGGTAACACGCGCGACTTCGCCACCGTGTCGGGTGGCAGCTACGCGATCACTTACTCGATCACGCAGGAGAACGGCACCGGGAACGTGAACGTCGACCCGCTGTTCTTCAACGCAACCGCGCTCGACTATCACGTGCGATCGGCCGCAGGTCGCTACACCCCTGGCGGCTGGGTGAACGACGCGCAGACGAGCCCCGCCATCGACGCCGGCGATCCGGCTTCGAGCTTCGCGCAGGAAACCCAGCCGAACGGCGGCCGGGTCAACCTTGGCGCGTTCGGCAACACGCCGGAGGCAAGCCGCAGCCCGGGCGGTCCGGCGGACTTCATTTTCGCGTCGAGCTTCGAGTGAGTTTCGGGGGAATGGCGATGTCCACTTTGACGCGAATCTTCGCGCTGGTCGTTTCGGCAATGACGGTCGCGCTCGCAGCTGCGCCGCGGGTGGGCGCACAGGCGCTACCGAACCCCGTGCTGTTCGTGACGCAGTTTCCGGTCCCGGCCGATTTCGCGACGATCGGTTCGGTGTTCGCGAACCACGAGGCGACGATGGCCCAGGTGGGGCGCGGCGGCGACCTCTACATTCGCTATCCCGACGGCACGCTTCGCAACCTCACCGCGGAAGCTGGATTCGGCGTCCCGACCGGATTGCAGGGTGTCGGTGCGATCGCGGTGCGCGATCCCCAGGTGCACTGGTCGGGGACGCGCGCGATATTCAGCATGGTCGTCGGCGCGCCGGCGCAGCAGTTCGGCCCGGGCCAGTTCTACTGGCAGCTCTACGAGGTCACCGGTCTCGCGCGGGGGCAGACCGCGACGATCACGAAAGTCGCGAACCAGCCGCTCGACTACAACAACGTGCAGCCGGCGTACGCGTCCGACGACGACATCATCTTCGTGTGCGACCGGCCGCGCAACGGCGCGCGCCACCTCTATCCGCAGCACGACGAATACGAATCGACCGACACGCCGACGGGCCTGTGGCGGCTCGAGCCCGCGACCGGCACGCTGACGCTGCTGCAGCACTCGCCGTCGGGCTCGTTCACGCCGATCGTCGACAGTTACGGGCGCGTCGTGTTCACGCGCTGGGACCACCTGCAGCGCGACCAGCAGGCCGATGCCGACAACGCCGACCAGGCGAACGGCGTGCCGCTGCGCTTCGGCACGTTCAACTATTCGAGCGAAGCGGCGAACGCGACGATCCTCGCAAGCCGTGCGGAGGTGTTTCCCGAGCCGCGCGTGCCGCCGCCGGGCAGCGTGCTCGCGCCGCAGCAAATCAACCATTTCTTCCCGTGGCAGATCAACCAGGACGGCACCGAGGAGCTGACACTCGGCCGCCTCGGTCGCCAGGAACTGCACCAGTTCTTCGGCCGCAGCCGCAACGACGACCCCAACGTCATCGACTTCACCAGCGTGCTCTCGGGCCGTACCAACCCGAACCCGATCTTCAATGTGCTGCAGTTGCGCGAGGACCCGACGCGGCCGGGCCGCTACCTCGCGATCGATGCGCCGGAGTTCGCGACGCATGCGTCAGGCCAGCTCGTTGCATTCACGACGACGCCGGCCACCAACCCCGCCGACATCGTGGTCGAGTACCTGACGCCCGCGAGCACCTCGACGTTCTTCGCGCCCGGCACCGCGCCCGCGAGCTTCACCGGGCATTACCGCAACCCGCTGCCGCTGAGCGACGGGCAGCTCGTCGCGGCGCACGACCCGGAATCGCGCGAAGCCCGCAACGACGGGACGCGCGCCGCGCCACTGCCGCGGTATCGGTTCCGCCTGAAGCGGCTCGTAACGGGAGCGGGTGGCTTCGTCGAGCCCGCCGAGAACCTCACTCCGGGTTCGGGCATCGTCAAGACGATCAGCTACTGGGATCCGGATGTGCTCGTGAGCTACAGCGGGCCGCTCTGGGAGCTCTCGCCGGTCGAAGTCATCGCACGTCCGGTGCCGCCCGCCACGGGCGCCACGCTCGCGGCGCCGGAGCAGCAGGCGTTCGCGCTCGAAGGCGTGTCGGTCGCGTCGTTCCGCAACTTCCTCGCGATGAACGACCTCGCCGTCATGCTCGTGCGCAACGCGACGAGCCGCGATGCGCTCGACGAGCAGCAGCCTTACAACCTGCGCGTGCCGGGCGGCGCGCAGACGCTCGGCGCAGGCGGCACGGTGTACGACATCGCGCACCTGCAGATCTTCCAGGGCGACCAGGTGCGCGGCATCGGCGGGCTGACCACGCCGACGCCCGGCCGCCGTGTTCTCGCGCAATTGCTGAACGATCCGACCGCGGTGCAGTTGAACTCGCCGAACCCGGGCGGTCCGCCCGCGAGCGTCCCGATCGCGAGCGACGGCTCCGCCGCCGCGTTCGTGCCGACGCGACGCGCGATGGCCTGGCAAACAACCGCGCCGGACGGCACCGGCGTCGTGCGCGAACGCTACTGGATCACGTTCCAGCCCGGCGAGATCCGCGCGTGCGACGGTTGCCACGGCGCCAATGCGGTCAACCAGGCAGGGCTTCCGCCCCCGCAGAACACGCCGCTCGCGTTCCGCCAGTTGCTGTCGCGCTGGCGCGCGGGCGTGGACTGGATGTTTGCCGACGGCTTCGAGTAGGAGCGCGACGCCGTGATCCTGCGCCGCGTCGTCGCACACTTCCGGCGCCAGGAATGGACCGCGATCGGCATCGACCTCGTCATCGTCGTGCTCGGCGTCGTGATCGGCATCCAGGTGTCGAACTGGAACCAGCGGCGCGTCGTCGACCAGCAGGCCGCTGCGTTCACCGAGCACCTCAAGGCCGACCTGCGCGAGGAAGAC
>DATLNY010000296.1:0-2766 GCA_035536495.1 Candidatus Saccharimonadia bacterium
TCGCGCGCGACCTCGCCGGGCTCGCGAGGGACCGCGACGCGCTCGAGGCGACCCGCGCCGCGCTCGAGCACGACCGCGCGCAGCGCATCGCGTCGCGGACCTCGCTCGACGCGATGCGCAGGCGCCAGCACGGTACGCTCGGGTCGCTCGAGACCGCGCTCGCCGATCGCGCCGCGCGCCTCGCGGCGCTCGGCAAGGACGAGCGCTCGATGCTCGGGCTGCTCGAGAAACTCCGCGACGCGATCGCCGATATCCCGAAGCTCATCGCGGGGACCGAGCCGTTCGCGGGGCAGCGCGGCAAGCTCGCCTGGCCGCTCGCGGGGGGCGTCGTCGCGGCGTTCGGCAGTCGCGGCAGCGACGGGCGCGTGCACGACGGAATCCTCATCGCCGCGAAGCAGGGCACCTCGGTCGGCGCGGTCGCCTACGGCCGCGTCGCGTATGCCGACTGGCTCAAGGGCTACGGCCTGCTCTCGATCGTCGACCACGGCGACGGCTGGATGACGCTCTACGCGCACAACGAATCGCTGCTGCGCGACGTCGGCGAGTGGGTCGTCGCCGGCGACGCGATCGCGACGGCCGGCGCAAGCGGCGCGAGCGACGCGTCGGGCGTCTATTTCGAGCTGCGCAAGGACGGCCGGCCGGTCGATCCGTCCGGCTGGCTCCGGAAGCGCTGATTCGAGCCGTCAGTCGACGGGCGGCAATTCCCAGTCCGTGCGCAACCGTCGATGTTGTTCAACGGTGAGCAGCACGAAGGTCGGCGACTTGGTGCGGTCGAGCCACGCGAGCAGCGCGCGCATGGACGCCTCGTCGGTCGCGGTGCAGCCCGCGGTCGGCTTACCCGGCGCTCTCCAGACATGCGCGAAGATGCAGCTGCCCGCGTCGCGCACCGCATCGGCGTTGTGCTCGACGACGAAGCCGACTTCGTAGAGCATGTCGCCGTCGACGTGGAGGTCGCGACGCATCGGTTCGGTCGAGCCCGCGACCGCGTCGGCGCCGATATCGCGAGAATCGACGAGCCGGTTGTAATGCGGCGACGCCGGCACGTCGATGCACCAGTCGGTCGCGCCCATCGCGGCGTACGAGAGCTTCGTCGCGGTACTTTCGGCGTAGCCGAACGCAGTGCCGATCCCGAACACGCCCGCCGGCGCGCGACCGTCGCCCTCGCGTTTCTGCGGCCCCGACTGCGGTGGATGGAGACCGAGGCCCCACGCCGAACCTTTGCGTCCGATGGTGACGTCCACAGCGGCCTCGACGGCGCGCCACGATTCACCGGTGCCGCGCTCGTAGCGTCGCAGCGTGCCCGACGCGGCGTCCCAGTCGGGCGTCGTGACGACGACGAGCTGTTGGCTCATTGCCGGAATCGGTCCTGGAATGCGCAGATCGTCCGCGCGCGCATCGGCCTGCGTGCGTTGCGACGCACAAGCGCCGAGCAGCGTCGCCGCCACGAACAAGAACCCCGCGAACGCAGGCCGGCGCGATGCCGACCACCGCCCGTGTACGGCCGGACGCAGGAGAGAGGGACAGGGGGACGCCGGGCCGCGGCGGCAACCGTCCCGACCTGCGCTCACGCGGGTGGGGAAAACATGCGATGCAATCGTCACGTCTCGAGCATGTCCTGGATCCGCTCGGCGTTCGCCGAAAGCTGCTCGAGCCGGCCGTCGCCGGACTCGCAGAGCAGCACGAACAACAGGTCGAGCAGGTGCTGCAGCGCCGAGTGGTAGAGCAGCGGCTCGACGTGCGCGCGCTCGTCGTGCGCCGAGACGAGCAGCGAGTCGTCGGCGTGCGCGCGCAGCGGGTTCGCGGTGTGACGCGTCACCGACACGACCGTGCCGCCGCGCTCGCGGAACTGCCGCGCGATGTGGCACAGCGAGGTCTGGTTGCCGTGCTCGGAGAACACGAGCAGCACGTCCTCGGCGTCCGCGGTCGCGGTGCTCGCGGTCATCAGCACGGGATCGAAGTGGTGCACCGTCAGGATCCCGATCAGCGAGAGCTTCATCGCAAGCCCGCGCGCCGGGATCCCGTCCTCGCCCAGCCCGATGATGAAGAGCCGGCGCGCGCGCGCGATCGTGCCGGCGATGCGGTCGACCTTGACTGGCAGGTTGATGAGGCGTGTTTCCTCCTCGGCGCGCGCCTTCGCCTGCCACAGATCGGCCGCGAGCGCGCCGTGCGGATCGTCGTGTTTCGGCTCCGCGTTGTCGGCGCTCGAGCCGCCGTCGCGCGCGATCGCCTCGCCGATCGAGAACTTGAGGTCCGGATAGCCCTTGAAGCCGAGCTTCTGGCTGAACTTCACGACGCTCGACTGGCTGATCCCGAGCGCGTTCGCGAGCTGCTGCGACGAGTAGTCGCGCAAAAGCTGCGCGTTCTCGAGCACGTAGTCGGCGATGCGACGCTCGATCGCGGACATCTGGTCGCGCTCGGCGCGGATCTTCAGCAACGGCGAGAACGTCGCGTCCACGGTGCGCTCAGGGGATCGGCTCGAGCCCGCGGATCTCGCGGATGCCCAGGCCCGGCGCATCGGTCAGCGTGATCTCGGACTCGTTGAAGATGACGCCGCCGTCGACCGGGTTGAACGCGCACAGCGACGGCCCGTCGAGGTCGACCTTCGTGATGACGTTCGACTTCGCGACCGCGAGGTGCGCCGCGGCCGCGACGCTGATGCTCGTCTCGATCATGCAGCCGATCATGCATTCGACCTGGTAAACCGCGCAGATGTCGGCGATCTGGATCGCCTTCGACAGCCCGCCGGTCTTCATCAGCTTGATGTTG
>DATLNY010000297.1:0-6179 GCA_035536495.1 Candidatus Saccharimonadia bacterium
ATCGAGCGGTACTGCGCCTCGGACAGCTTGAAGAACGCGAACATCACCGCGAACATGATCGGCATCATCTGCATGATCTTCTGCTGCATCGGGTCCATTCCCGGCGCCGGCGTCAGCCGCTGCGCCGCGTACATCGCAAGCCCGTTCAACACCGGCAGCACGAAGTAGGGATCGCGCTCGGAGAGCGACTGGATCCACCCGATGAACGGCGCGTGGCGCAGCTCGACCGATTCGATCAGGACCCAGTACAGCGCGATAAACACCGGGATCTGCACCAGGATCGGCAGGCAGCCGCCGAACGGGTTGATCTTCTCCTTCTGGTACAGCTCCATCATCGCCTGGTTCATCTTCTGCTTGTCGTCGCCGTAACGCTCCTTCAGCGCGGCGAGGCGTGGCTGCACCTTGCGCATGCGCGCCATCGAGCGGTACTGCGCCTCGGACAGCTTGAAGAACGCGAGCTTGATCAGCACCGTCACCGCGATGATCGCGAAGCCCCAGTTCCCGAGCAGCTTGTAGAGCCAGTTCAGCAGCCAGAACAGCGGCTCGGCGAGCACGGTGACCTTGCCGTAGTCGATCGTCGCGCCGAGCCCCGGCGCGACCTCGGGCAGCAGCTCCTGCAGCTTCGGGCCGAGGTAGAGCCGGCTCTCGAGCGTCGTGGTCGCACCGGGCGCGATCGTGACGGGGGCGGCGAGCTGCCGAAGCAGGTAGCGCGTCGCGCCGTTGCCGTTGATGACTTCGGTGCTGTAGCTGTTGCGCTCCGTAGCAGGCGGCAGCCATGCGGCGACGAAATAATGCTGCAGCATCGCGGACCAGCCGCCGGTGATCTCGCGCGCGAACGGTTCCTCGACGAATTCGTCGAACGCGAGCTTCTCGAATCGCTCCTCGTCGCTGTACCACGCGGCACCGACGAAGCTGTACTGCTCGGGGTTCGTGAACGAGAACTTGCCGACGCTCGGCGGCGCGACGCGCTGCAACTGCCGGTAGATGCTGCCGCTCCACGGCGTGCTGCCCGAATTGACGATCGCATCGCGCATGCCGACGACGTAGCTGCCGCGCGTGAACACGTACGTCTTCGTGACCGAGACGCCGCTCGCGTCGGTCCAGCGCAGCGGCACTTCGACCGTTTCGGCCGAGCCGAGCGCGTAGCGCGAAGCGGCGCTTTCATAGACCGCGCGATGGTCGGGCGCCGCGCCGGTCGCGCTGACGAGGCCCGCCTGCGCAACGTAGTAGCGCGCAGCGCTGTCGTCGAACAACACGACCGGCGCGGCCTCGCGCGGCGACACGGGGTACGCGAGCAGCTCGGTGCCGACGATCGTGCCGCCGCGCGGATCGATCTCGACGCGTAGCAGGTCCGTCTCGACCGTGATGCGCGGCAGCGCGTCCGGTTCGGGACCCGCAACGCTCGGTGGCACCGCCGCGTCGCCCGGCGCCGCCGGCGGAATCTCCGCCGCGCTCGGCGCATCGCTCGGCGGTGCGGCCGCGGGCCGCTCGTCGACGACCGGCGCGGGCGTGTCGGACTTCAGCGCGGCGTAATCGGTCTGCCAAGCCTGCCAGAGCAGGAATGCGACGAGCGCGAGCGCGATCAACAGGAACGATCGGATATTCGGCATGGGTACGAAACGGGACTCAAGGCGCGCGGACGAGATGCGGTCGGCGCGTGGGGCGGGTCGCAGAGCGGGCCATTGTGCCCACGCGCGCGTTGCCGTTCAACGAGGCGCGCATCCGCGCTCGAACAATTGCGCGAGCTCGCGCTCGATCTCGACGCCGGCGACGCCGGTCGGCGCGGCGTGGGCGCTCAGCACGAAGTCGTGCCCGTGGTACTCGGTGCGCGCGCGGCGAAATGCCTCGCGCGCGTGCCGCTTGATGCGATTGCGGTCGCTCGCATCGCGCACGACGCGCTTGGCAATCGCAAGCCCGAGGCGCGCGGGTTCGCCGGTGGCGAGGACGTGCAGGCGAAAATGCGGGGACTTGAAACGCAACGCGGCCTGGAAGGCCGCGTCGAACTGCGCTTTGGCGAGCAGCCGCGCAGCGCGTGGAAAGCGCTGGTCGGCCACGGCGACGGCGTTTACGGGATGAGGCGCTTGCGGCCCTTCGCGCGGCGCGCGTTGAGCACCTTGCGACCGCCGGCCGTGCTCATCCGCGCGCGAAAACCGTGGTCGCGGGCGCGCTTCAGATTGCTCGGCTGATACGTGCGTTTCATGACGCGAATCTCGATGGGGAAAAAGGCGCGAGAGCATAGAGGCCGCGCCGCGGCACGTCAAGGATCCGCCCGTTTCCATGCGGCGGCTGCGGCGGCGTCGGCTGCTAGACTCGCGCTCCTTCCGCAAGACACCCCGATGAGCAAGCTCTGGCAGCGCTGCCTCGAACGGCTCGCGAGCGAAATCCCGGCCGAGGAAGTCCACACCTGGCTGCGGCCGCTGCAGGCCGAGGAGCTCGGCACCGAGCTTCGGCTGCATGCGCCGAACACGTTCGTGCTCGACGCAGTGCACGAGCGCTACCGCGCCCGCATCGAAGCCGTCGCGCGCCACCTCGAGCCCGAGCTCGACGCCGTGCGCATCGACGTCGGCAGTGCGGCCGCGCCGGCGCGGCCCGCAGCGCGCCGCGCGCATACGCCGAGCGCGGCACCCGCGCCCGAGGCGCTCGAGTCGAACATCGACCCGCACTACGTGTTCGACAACTTCATCGAGGGCAAATCGAACCAGCTCGGCAAGGCCGCTGCGCTGCAGGTCGCGATGAACCCGGGTCGCACCTACAACCCGCTGCTGCTCTACGGCGGCACGGGCCTCGGCAAGACGCACCTGATGCACGCCGCCGGCAACCTGATGCGCCAGAACAATCCCGCCGCGAAGGTGCTGTACCAGCGCTCGGAGCAGTTCTTCACCGCGATGGTGAAGGCCTTGTCGAACAAGAGCGGCGGGCAGAAGCCGATCGACGATTTCAAGCACCGCTACCGCTCGGTCGATGCGCTGATGATCGACGACATCCAGTTCTTCGCCGGCAAGGACCGCACGCAGGAGGAGTTCTTCCACACCTTCAACGCGCTGTTCGAGGGCAAGCAGCAGATCATCCTTTCGTGCGACCGGTATCCGAAGGAAGTCGAGAATTTGGAGCCGCGCCTGACGTCGCGCCTAGGCTGGGGACTCTCCGTCGCGATCGAGCCGCCTGATTTCGAGACACGCGCTGCGATCCTTCTGTCGAAGGCCGAGGCGAAGGGCTTCGCGCTGCCCGACGACGTCGCGTTCCTGATCGCGCGGCGCATGCGCTCGAACGTGCGCGACCTCGAGGGCGCGCTCAACACGCTGATCGCGCGGGCGACGTTCACGGGCCGCGCCGTCAACGTGGAGTTCGCCCAGGAAGCGCTGCGCGATCTCCTGACGATCCAGGAACGCGCGGTGAGCCTCACGAACATCCAGAAGACCGTGGCGGACTATTTCCAGCTGCGCGTCGTCGACCTGTTGTCGAAGAAGCGCACGCGCTCGCTCGCGCGACCACGCCAGGTCGCGATGGCGCTCGCGAAGGAATTGACCGAGCACTCGTTGCCGGAAATCGGCGACAGCTTCGGCGGTCGCGACCACACGACCGTGCTGCATGCGTGCCGCCTGATCCGTGAGCTCGTCGCAACCGACGGGCGCATGCGCGAGGATTGGGACAAGCTGTTGCGTGTGCTGACAGGCTGAGGATATGTTGTGGATAACTCATGGCTCGTGAGTTATCCACATCTAGTGCACAGGATCGGTCATTGCTCCCGCACAGGATGTAGTAGCCCCGCCAGCCTTAGGGCCGCATGGCTTGGGATGGCCCCGTTGAAGTTATCCACTAAGCTCATCATCATCAGTCTTTTCTTTTAACACTCAAGGCTCATCATCACCCATGCGTTTCTCGATCCAGCGCGAAGTGCTGCTGAAGCCGCTGAGCCAGGTCGTCGGCGTGGTGGAACGCCGCCAGACCCTGCCCGTGCTCGCGAACCTGCTTGTTCAAGTCAGCAGCGAAGGGGTTGCGTTCACGGCAACCGACCTCGAAGTCGAGATGGTCGCGCGCACGGTCGCCGACGACCTCGACCCGGGCGACGTGACGGTACCGGCACGCAAGCTGTTCGATATCTGCCGTGCCCTGCCCGACGGTGCGAAGGTCGACGTGCGCCAGGCCGCCGAGCGCGTCACCGTCAGCGCCGGTCGCAGCCGCTTCACGCTGTCGACGCTGCCCGCGACCGAGTTCCCGCAGATCGAGAACATCGACCTGATCGAGCGGCTGACGCTGTCGGAAGGCTCGCTCAAGGAGCTCATCGATCGCACGGCGTTTGCGATGGCGCAGCAGGACGTGCGTTATTACCTCAACGGCACGCTGCTCGACCTGCGCGAATCGACGCTGCGCTGCGTCGCGACCGACGGCCACCGGCTCGCGCTGTGTGAAGCGGCGCTCGAAACACCGACGAAGACGAAGCGTCAGGTCATCCTGCCGCGCAAGGGCGTGATCGAGCTGCAGCGGTTGCTCGATGCCGGCGGTGACGGCACGGTCGAGCTCGAGCTCGGTCGCAATCACCTGCGGGTACGGCGCGGCGATTTCGTCTTCACGTCGAAGCTGATCGACGGCCGCTTCCCCGATTACGAAGCCGTGATTCCGATCGGCGCCGACAAGATCCTGACGCTGCCGCGCGACGAGCTGCGCTCGGCGCTGCAGCGCGTGTCGATCCTGACGAACGAGAAGTACCGCGGCGTGAAGCTCGAGGTCAGCCCCGGCAAGCTGCAGGTCGTCGCGCACAACCCCGAGCAGGAGGAAGCAGTCGAGCAGCTCGAGGTCGACACCCATGTCGACGGGCTCGCGGTCGGTTTCAACGTCAACTATCTGCTCGACGCGCTCGGCGCGCTGCGCGGTGGCGACGTCATGCTGTGCCTGCGCGACGGCAATTCGAGCTGCCTCGTGCGCGACGTCGACAACGAGCGCTCGCGCCACGTCATCATGCCGCTGCGGCTCTGACCGCATCGCCCGATGTGGATACGCACGCTGCGGCTCGAGCAGGTCCGCAGCTTCGCGACAGCCGAATGCGCGCTCGCGCCCGGCCCCAACCTCTTCATCGGTGCCAACGGCGCCGGCAAGACGACCCTGCTCGAGGCGGCGTTCCTGCTTTCGCACGGACGTTCGTTTCGCGCCGGCGGCCGCGAGGCGCTTGCCGCCCGCGGTGAAGACGCCTACCGCGTATTCGCCGAGCTCGAGCATCGCGACGGCCGCGTGCACCGGCTCGGGCTCGAGCGCTCGGCCCGGGGCTGGCAAGCGCGCCGCGATGGCGAGCGGGTGGCCCGACTTGCCGAGTTGTTCGTGGAGTGCGCGGTGGTCTGCTTCGAGCCCGGCTCGCACGAGCTGATCAGCGGACCGGCGCAGGAGCGGCGCGCGTTCCTCGACTGGGGCGTGTTCCACGTGGAACGGGCCTTTCTGGAAACGTGGCGGCGTTACCAGCGCGCGCTGAAGCAGCGCAACCAGGTGCTGCGTGATCGCGGTAGCGACGCCGCGGTCGAGGCTTGGGATGGCGAGCTCATTCGCAGCGGGGAGTCGATCACGACGATGCGCCGTGCGTACCTCGATGCCCTGCGCGCCGACTTTTCGCAGATCGCCGGGGAACTCCTGCCGGAGCTCGGCGAGGGGCTGCTCGAATTCGAGCCGGGGTATGACGGCGCCCTCGCGTCGGCCCTCGGCGCGGCCCGCAGCCGCGACCGCCTGCGGCAGACCACGACGCGCGGACCGCACCGCGCCGACTGGCGGCCCAGCTTCGAGCGGGCGCCGCTGCGCGAGCACCTCTCGCGCGGACAGGAAAAGCTGACGGCGCTCGCCGCAGTCCTCGGCCAGGCCCGCCGCTACCGCGCGAGCGTCGGCGAATGGCCGGTGCTGGCGCTCGACGATCTCGCGTCCGAGCTCGACCCGGCGCACCAGTCGCTCGTGCTCGACCAGTTGACCGATCCCGAAGTGCAGTCATTGATCACCGCGACGCACCTTCCGGAATGGCTCGCAGATCGCCTCGGCCACGCGACCCGGTTCCACGTGGAACACGGCCGGGTCGAACGTCGCCGTTAAGACGGAAGCCTCTGTCCCTGCTATACTTTTGGCCGGAATTCCCCCGTCTAGTACACCCCGCCGGGTGAGCACGCCCCGGCGGCGGGAGCGCGCATGAACGACCAATACGATTCCAG
>DATLNY010000298.1:0-4873 GCA_035536495.1 Candidatus Saccharimonadia bacterium
CGGGTCTCGGAAAGGTCTTGCGCAAACATCGTGCGCAACCCGGGATCGTGCTCGAACAGCCGGCAGTAGAACGCGTCGGCGAACTCGTCGCGCCGCGCGAGCACCGGCGCGAACGAACGCCGGATCGCGTCGCGCGTGGACTGTTCGAGCTCCAGCATTCCCGTCCCTCCTTGACCGGACCAGGCTATCTTGCGCTACATCCCGACCGATTTCAGCATCGCGCGGGTCAGCTTCTGGCGGAGCGTGAAGAAATCCGCCCACGGATCGGTCTTCATCCGCGCAAGCCGCGCCGGCACGTTGCGGATGTTGAAATGGTCGAATCGCACGTCCTGCTTCAGCTCCTCCCAGAAGATCGGCGTCGCGACCGGCGCGTTCTTCTTCGCCCGCACCGAGTACGGCGCGATCGCGGTGGCGCCCTCGGCGTTGCGCAGGTAGTCGATGAAGATCTTCTTCCCGCGGCTCGCCTTCGCGAGCTTCGCCGTGAACTTTGCCGGAAATCCTGCGGCGAACGAATCGGCGATCGCTTTCGTGAACGCCTTGACCTCGTTCCACGGCAGCGTCGGCTGCAGCGGCACGACGACGTGCAGGCCCTTGCCGCCCGTCGTCTTGAGGAAGCATCGAAGGCCGATCTGCTCGAGCGCCTGGCGCATCAGCGTCGCTGCCTCGACGACCTGCGCGTAGCCCAGGCCCTCGTCGGGATCGAAATCGAAGATCACGATGTCCGGTTTGTCGAGGTGCGGCACGCGCGAGCCCCACGGATGGATCTCGAGCGCGCCCATCTGCAGCAGCGCGACGATCGCCTCGGTCGAATCAGCCGACATGTACGTCGCGAATCCCGCGCCCTCGGGCACCTGCACGCGAGTCAGCAGCTCCGACGTGCCGGGCTTGACATGCTTCTGGTAGAAGCACTGCCCCTTGTAGCCGGTCGGGCAGCGCACGAGCGTCAGCGGGCGGCCCTCGAGGTACGGCAGCATCCACGCGCCGATCGCGCGGTAGAACTCCGCGACCTCGAGCTTCGTGATCTTCGCTTCGGGATAGAGGATCTTGTCGGGGCTGCTGATCGTGACCTGCGCAGCTTGACGCAGCGCGCTCGGCGCCTTCGCGCGCTTGAAGCGCGAGGTCGTGCCCGTAGGGGTGGGAGCCTGCGGTCTTGAACGAGGCCCCTCCTACAGTCGCTTTGCGCTTCGGCTTAGCCACGTCGGCCTCCTCGGCGGGTTTTTCGATCACGACCTCACTCGCCTTCTTGTCGAGCCTGAGCCCCTTGAACGACGGATGGCGCGCGGTGCCGTCGCGCGTCCACTCCGTGAATTCGATCTCGCCGACGAGCTGCGGCTTGACCCAGTGCGCGCCGCGAGCATCGGCGCCACGCGGCGGGTTGTCGAATGGCGGCTCTTTCGTCGCGAGCGCGCGCAGGCGCCTGTGGATGTCGACGAGTGCCTTCGTGTCGAACCCGGTGCCGACCCTGCCGGCGTACCTCAGCTTCTTTCCCTCGTACGCGCCGAGCAGCAGCGCGCCGAACGCCGCGCGCGAGCCCGACGGCTCGGTCCAACCGCCGATCACCATCTCCTGTCGCAGGCTGCATTTCGTCTTGACCCATGAGCCGCCGCGCGTCGCGTGATACGTCGCGTCGCGCCGCTTCGACACGACGCCCTCGAGCTGCCGGCGGCAACCTTCCTCGAGGAACTTCGCGCCGTCGCCGTCGAAATGATCGGAATAGTGCAGGATCTTCGAACGCGTCGGGATGAGACGCCGCAGCAGCTGCTTGCGCTCGATCAGCGGCAGCTCGCGCAGGTCGTAGCCGTCCAGGTAGAGCAGGTCGAATGCGTAGTACTTCAACTGCTCGGGCGATGCGCCGAGCGCGAGCTGCAGCTCCTGGAAGCTCGTACGGCCGTCGGGCAGCACGACGACGACTTCGCCGTCGAGCCACGCACGCTCGACCGGAAGCGCCTTCAGCGCATCGGCGACCGGCCCGAGGTGCGCCGTCCACTCCTTGCCGTTGCGGCTGATGATCTCGACGCGACCGCGGTCGATCCGCGAGAGCATTCGGTAGCCGTCGTACTTGATCTCGTGCACCCACTCATCGCCGCGCGGAACGTCCCTGACGAGCGTGCAAAGTTGCGCGCCGAGCGTTTCGGGCATCGCCGCCTTGCGCGCGCCTTCGACCTTGGCGAGCGGCGTTTTCCCGGAACCGGTCTTCTTCGCAACCGATTTCTTCGCCGGCGGCGCGCGCTTGCCGACGGTCGCGCGCTTCGGCACCGCACCGGCCTTGACGTTCGCAGCAACCGACTTGTGCGAATCCCAGACCGCGTCGGCTTGCGCTGCGATCTCGTCGAGGTCGCGGCCCGTCACGACGCTGCGATCCTCGTCCTCGACGATGATGCGCTCGGATTCCGGCGTCGCGTACTCGTCGTCGTGCTTGAGCAGCAGCCAGCGCCGGCCGTCGCCGTCCTTGTCCCAGGTCCGCACGAGCGCCCAGCTGCCGTGCAGCTTCTCGCCGTGGAGCCGGAGCTTTAGTCGGCCCCTCCTGTAGTCGCCGCGCGGATCGTCCGTCTCGGACTCCCACGTCCCGCGATCCCAGAGCATCACCGTACCGGAACCGTACTGCTTCGGCGGGATCACCCCTTCGAACTCGCCGTACTCGAGTGGATGATCCTCGACGTGCATTGCAAGCCGCTTGATCGAGGGATCGAGGCTCGGTCCCTTCGGCACCGCCCACGAGAGCAGCACGCCGTCGAGCTCGAGCCGGAAGTCGTAATGCAGATGGCTCGCGCGGTGTTTCTGGATCACGAACTTCAGCGCGTCCTTCTTCTTCCGGTCGACGCGTCCGCGCGGCTCCGGCGTCGTGCCGAAGTTGCGCTTCTTCCAGTAGAGGTCGAGTGCCATCCCGCGACCATTGCAAACCCGATGCCAGAACGCCAACGCCGGACGGAATCCCTGTAGGAGGGGCCTCAGCCCCGACCTCGAGGACGTTCGGCTTGGGCGAAAAGCGTCGGGGCTGAGGCCCCTCCTACATGGTCGTGATCGGCGTCGCGAGACTGTTTGTGATTGCCCGAAAACCGGTCGCGCCCTAAGCTGCGCGCCCCGTTCCGCCTCGCAGTGCCCCCGAAATGTCGCAGCTGATCGCCCCGCACGGTGGTGCGTTGAAGGTCCTCTACGCGTCCGGCGACGCGCTCGCGGCCGTCAGGGCCGAGCTGCGCGACCTGCCCTCGTGGGACCTCACGCCGCGCCAGCTCTGCGACCTCGAGCTGCTGCTCGATGGTGCGTTCTCGCCGCTCGACGGGTTCCTCGGGCGCCGCGACTACGAGCGCGTCGTCGAGGAGATGCGCCTCGCCGACGGCACGCTCTGGCCGATGCCCGTCACGCTCGACGTCACGCAGGCATTCGCAGCGCCGCTTGCGAGCGGCACGCGCATCGCGCTGCGCGATGCCGAAGGCGTTGCGATCGCGGTGCTCGAGGTCTCCGAGACGTGGACGCCCGACCGCGCGCTCGAAGCGGAGAAGGTGTTCGGCACGCGCGATCTCGCGCATCCGGGCGCGAATCACCTCATCCATCGCACGAACCCGGTCTACGTCGGCGGCAGGCTCATCGGCATCGAGGCGCCGCACCACTACGACTACAACCGCCTGCGGCATACGCCGACCGAGCTGCGCGCCGCGTTCGAGAAGCGCGGCTGGTCGCGCGTCGTCGCGTTCCAGACGCGCAACCCGATGCACCGCGCGCACTACGAGCTGACGTTTCGCGCCGCGCGCCAGGCGCAGGCGAACCTCCTGATCCATCCCGTCGTCGGCATGACGAAGCCGGGCGACATCGACCACTACTCGCGCGTGCGCTGCTACGAGCACGTGCTGTCGCACTATCCCGAGCAGACGACCGCGCTCTCGCTGCTGCCGCTCGCAATGCGGATGGGCGGGCCGCGCGAGGCGCTATGGCACGCGATCATCCGGCGCAACTACGGCTGCACGCACTTCATCGTCGGGCGCGATCACGCCGGGCCCGGCAAGGATTCGAACGGTAAGGACTTCTACGGCCCGTACGACGCGCAGACGCTCGTCGCTTCGCACGCGTCGGAAATCGGCATCGAGATGGTGCCGTTCCAGGAGATGGTCTATGCCGAGAACCGCGCCGAGTACGTCGCGTCCGACGCGGTGCACGGCGGCGACACGGTGCTCAACATCTCGGGCACGGAGTTCCGCCGTCGCTTGAACGCGGGCCTCGACATCCCCGAGTGGTTCTCGTTCCCCGAAGTCGTCGAGGAATTGCGCCGCACGCATCCGCCGCGACACGAGCAGGGTTTCACGGTGTTCTTCACGGGGCTGTCGGGCGCGGGCAAGTCGACGGTCGCCAACGCGCTGCGCGTGAAGTTGCTGGAGCACGGCGATCGTTCCGTCACGCTGCTCGACGGCGATCTCGTGCGCAAGAACCTCTCGAGCGAGCTCGGGTTCTCGAAGGAGCACCGCAACCTCAACATCCTGCGCATCGGCTACGTCGCGGCCGAGATCACGAAGGCCGGCGGCGTCGCGATCTGCGCGCCGATCGCGCCGTACACGGAGACGCGCCGTCAGGTGCGCGAATCGGTTTCCGAATACGGCGGCTTCGTCGAGGTGTACATGTCGACCTCGCTCGAAGTGTGCGAGTCGCGTGACCGCAAGGGGCTCTATGCGAAGGCGCGCGCGGGCGTGCTGAAGGAATTCACCGGCATCTCGGATCCGTACGAAGTACCCGATGATGCGGAAGTCGTCATCGATACCGCCACGGTCTCGCCGGACGAAGCGGCGGGCCAGATCCTGCTCGCGCTCGAGTCGCGCGGCTACATCCGCTAGTACGCGACTCCGCGGTCGGGGCTGAGGCCCCTCCTACAGCCCGTGGGGCGGCA
>DATLNY010000299.1:0-3525 GCA_035536495.1 Candidatus Saccharimonadia bacterium
AGGGAGAGGGGAGGGTTCGGAGCCGGAGCGCTTTCCCTACTCGTAGCCGTTCTGGAACAGCGCGTCGACGATGGTGGCGCCGAGGTCGATCGTGACGAGCTGCGAGTTGCCGGTCGCGACGTTCTCGAACAGCAGCGTGACCTGCGTCGCGACGGGGCCGACGCCGATCAACTCTCCATCGGGCGAGATCCGGTAGTTGATCGTGCAGGTCGCGCCGGGGGCGATGTCGATCGGACACGTCGTCGGCGACAGGAACGGCAGGGCGCCCGCGAACGTGCGCGTCAGCGTGTCGACGCTGCGGTTGACGATCGTCACCGTGCCACGCGACGTGTCGCCGACGTTGACGACGCCGAAGTCGAGCACGACGGGCGTCGCCTCGACGAGCGAGCCGACGCCGGTGCCCGTCAGCGCGAGCGGCACGAGCTGGTCGACGCCGCTGCCCGTGACAGCGAGCTGCGTGTCGATCGAGTACACGCCTTGCGCGCGGGGCGTGAAGCGGTAGCTGTAGGTGCAGTTCGCGTTGTTCGCGATCGGGTTCGGGCATCCGAAGAGCGGCACGATGCGCGACCAGACGTCCGCGTCGGAGGCGCCGAACGGCGCTGCGACGATCGAGAGCGGAACACCCGATGCGTTGCGCGTCACGACCGGGATCGCCTCGGTCCGGCTGACGTCGACCATGCCGAAGTCGAGCTTCATCGGCGTCGTGAAGGTCGGCTGCGCCGTGCTCGTGCCGGTGCCGCGGACTTCGATGTCGTACGACTCGCCCAGGGTGCCGTTGCCGATCGTCAGTCGCGCCGACGATTCGGCGGCGCCCGGTACGACGGGCGAGAACCGGAACGTCAGCCTGCACGCGCCGCCCGCAGCGAGCTGCCCGATGCCGCAGCTCGTGTTGACGATGCTGAACTGCGCGGGATTCGAAAGCGCCGGCTGTGGATTGAACGTCAGCAGCCCGTCGGTCGGGTTGCGGATGTCGACGTCGACGCCGCTCGTCGTGCCGACGAGCTGCGGGCCGAAGTCGATCCGTGACGGCGAAACCTCGGCAAGCGTGCCGGTACCGACGCCGCGATAGGTCAGGCGCGCGAGCACGGTCGCCGGCCCGCCGATCAGGATGATCGTGCAGCGGTTCTGCAACACCGTGCGGCAGATCGAGCTGCCGCTCGCAAATTCCGTCTCGTCGCTCGCGGTCGGCGTGAACGCGACCATCATCGTGCAGAACTGGCCCGGTGCGAGCGCCGCCGTGCAGGTGCCTGCGTCGACCGTGAAGCCGCTTGCGGCAGGCGGCGTGGTCAGGCGCGGCGTCACCGAGTCCTCGGTGTGGAGGTTCGTGAGCCGCACGTTGACGATCGCGGTGCGCCCGACGTCGACCGCGCCGAAATCGATGTCGGCGGGGCTCGCCGAGAAGATCGGACCGGCGGGCGGCGGCGGGGGCGGTGCGAGGACGGTCAGTGCGAACGCCTTGCTCGCCATCGCACCGGCGTCGTCGATGACGCGCACGGTGAATGCGTAATTGCCCGCTGCCGACGGCGTGCCCGTCAGTCTGCCCGTCGCCGTGCCGAGCGCGACGCCGGCCGGCAACGCGCCGCTGACGATTCCCCAGGTCTCGTACTCGCCGCTGCCGCCCGTCGCGGCGAGCGTCCGGTCGTATGCGGACGACTGCGTCGCGTTCGGCAGCGGCGACGCCGTCGTGATCGAAAGCGGCACCGGCGCGGGCTGAATCGTCAGCGTGTACGCCTTGACCACTGTCGTCGGCTGCTGGTCGGTGACGCGCACGTTGAACTCGTAGGTGCCGACGTCGGTCGGCGTGCCGTCGAGCACACCGGTCGCGGCCGCGCGCGACAGGCCCGGCGGGAGCTCGCCGCCCTGGAGCTGCCAGTTGCCCGGCGCGCCGTTGCCGCCGCTCGCGGCGAACGTCAACGCGTATGCGGAGCCGACCGTACCGTTCGGCAGCGGCGTCGCGGTCGTGATGACGAGTGGCGGCTGCGCCGCGATGACGATCGTGTACACCGCGAGCGCCTTCGCACCGACGCTGTCGGTGACCTCGACCGAGAACGTGAAGCTGCCCGCCACGCTCGGCGTGCCGCTCAGCACGCCGGTTGCCGCGGCCATCGTGACGCCCGGTGGCGCGTTGTTGCTGATCGCCCACGACGTGTACGTGCCGCTGCCGCCGATCGCCGCGAACGTGACGGTGTACGGCTGGTTCGTCGTGCCGCCGGGCAACGGCGGCGCGGTCGTGATCTCGAGCTTGCGCGTCGCGACGAGCGGGTCGGAGAACTCCGACGTGTTGTTCGCAGGGGTCAGCGGCCCGCCCGACGGCGGGACGTCCGAGGGCAGCAGGTCGGTCGAGGTCGCGACGATCGACATGCCGGTCGTATCCGTCGCGCCGCCGACGCTCGCGGTGCAGGCGCCGGCGCTGCAGCCGGCGCCGGTCGGCAGTCCCGCGCCGTCGGTCGAGACGACCTTCTCGCCGAGGAACACCTGGTCGGTGCCGTTCGCGGCGTTCGCGAAGAACTCGAGCCGGATCGACGTGTTCGGGCGGTTGAGCACCGTCCACTTGAGCGCGGTGCCGCCGCCGGCGCCGTCGTAGCTCGGGCCCGTCGTGCTGCCGCAGACCGGCGGTGAAGCGGCGCCGCCGCAGAGCGCCGGACGGTGCTGGTCGAGGTTCGGGTACTGCATCCCCGGATTCGCGATCGTGTCGAGCCCGTCGGGCCCGTTCCTCGGGTGGTCGAGGTCGATGCCGATGCCGGTGCCGTCGAGCGCATTGCCGTAGATGCGGTTGCGCGTGACGAGGTTGGCCCAGCCCGCGCCGCTGCCGCGCATCGCGACGCCGTTGCGGCGGTTGCCCGCGATGAAGTTCGCGTCGCTCGCCGCGGGACCGCCGATGAAGTTGCTCGCCGCGTCGGCACGGTGGATTCCGTCGCCGATGTTGCCGAGGCCGACGAGCGGCGCGAGCCCGGTCGGCACCGACACGCCGACGTAGTTGCCGCGGATGATGTTGTTGTTCGCCGAGGTGCCGCGCAGCAGGATGCCGTGGCGGCCGTTCGCGAGGATGAGGTTGTTGCGGATCTCGTTTCCGGGCGTCGTCACGACGAGCCCGTTGCCGGCGTTTCCGAAGTTGAGCTGGCCGAGCGGCGTCGCACCGGCCGGGATCGTCGCGAGCCCGAAAACGTTCGCGAAGACGCGGATGTTGAGGCTCGAGCCCGTGATGATCATGCCGCCGGACGTGTCGCCGTTGGTCACGTCGAGCTCGGTGTCGACCGTGCTCTTGTTGTCGCTGATCGCGTTGGCGGGCCCGATGATCGCGGCGATTCCGGTCGGATTCGCGGGCGAAGTCGTCTTCGGGAACGTGTCGACCGAAATGCCGTTGACGGCGTTCCCGACGTCGGCGCCCGGCGCGCTGCCGAGGCCGACGAGGTTGCCGGCGATGAAGTTCGGGAGCTTGACCGAACCCGGGTCGAGCGCGATCCCGTCGCCGAGGTTGCCGCTCACGATGTTGCCGGGGCCGATGAAGTTGCCCCACGCCGTGCC
>DATLNY010000300.1:0-6608 GCA_035536495.1 Candidatus Saccharimonadia bacterium
GATCGAATCCGGGCTCGCGGAATTCGAAACCTGGCTGCAACGCGCCGGGCCGCGGCCACTGCGCGTGGTCGGGTATGCGCAGCGCGAAGACCAGGCGTACTGGCTCTCGGCGCGATACGAGGCGCTCGGCCACGCCCACTACATGCGGTCCGAGTACGTCGACGATGCCGCCGGCTTCGCGCGCTTTCTCGAGGCCGCGCGGATCGACGTGGTGCTGCTGCCCGAGGTGTTCGATCCCGGCGCGCACAGCGCGGCGGTGTTCGCGCACATGGCGGCGCTCGCGCGCGCGAACCAGGTCGTCGCGCACGACGTCGGCGCGTATGTTGCGTACGAGCTTGTCCCGCGCACGCCGCCGGCACCGCGGTGACGATCCCACCGCCGCTGCGGTCACGTCAGCGTGGCGCCACCACGGCAGGCACCGCACAGCACGGATGCGGTGCGCGCCAGCCCGGTGCCACGACGTGCAGGCCATCGACGACGCCCGCCACGTCGTCGGGGCCGAGCCGGCCGAGCTTCACGGCCTCGGGCCGAGCCAGCACATACAGCGCATCGCGCCGCAGCTCGCCGGTTTCGAGCTCGTGCATCAAGCGGAAGTACGCGGCCTGGAACGTCGGCCAGCTCGCGCGCGCGAACTGTCCGACGTTGATCGCCATGTCGTGGTCGGCCGCGTAGCGACCCAGCGTGACCCAGTGCGGCCCCGCGTGGTCCATCGGCGCGACCAGCACGTGCGTGTAGCGCGCCGCGGCCTGCTCCCAAAAATCGCCGTCGAGGCGCCGCGCAAGCTGCGCCTGCCACGCGACCATCGCGGCGTAGTGCGTGCGCAAGCCGGCGTGGAAAGCCGCCAGATCGAGGACTTGCAGCGCAACCGCAATCGACAGCACGGCGATCGCGGCGCGACGTGGAAGCCAGGCCACGAGTGCGAGCACTGCGCCCGCGACGAGCGTGTAATAGGCGAGCCATAGCAGGCGCGCCGAGGCGCGCAACGTCGACAGCATGTCGAGCGTGGCGGGCGGCAGTGCGAGCTCGAACAGCAGGCGATCGCCGTACCGGACCTGATGCGTGATCGCGAGCGCGGTGCACGCAAGCGTCGCGAGCACGAGCGGCCAATGCCGTCGCAGCGGCCGCCACGCAGCGGGCTTCGACGCCGTCGCCGCGACCGCCGCAACGATGAGGGCGAGCGCGCCGAAGCCGAGGTAGCCCGCGCGCTCGGCCGCGGTGTCCGGTGAGATCGGGATCGTCGGGAGGAACAGCGAGCTGCTGACCGGGCTCCACAGGGTGCCGAGGTGCGCGGCGAAGCGGCCGTACTGACCGACGCCTCCACCGGTATCGGCGAGCACGAAATAGCCCGCCGCCCAAAGCGTGATGCTGAGCCCAACGGCGAGCCCGCCGAGAAGAAAGGCCGCGTCCCGAACGCGCCACTCTCGCGCCACCAGCGTGCGTCGCAGCACGTCGGCCGTGACGATCGCGAGTACGATCACGAGCAGATACGCGTGGACGAGCGCGGCGACGCAGGTCGATGCGATCCGCGACGCGCGCGCGACCGGCTTCGCCGACAAGTAGTCGCCGAGCGACCACCACACCAGCCAGTGCGCCATCAGTGCGAAATGTCCGTGGCCGCGCAGCGCGACCACGGGGCTCAGGATCGCGAACACCGCGCATGCCGCCGCGGCCTCGACCCGACCGGTTGCGAGCCAGCCACAGCGCCACGCATGCGCCGCGCCGAGCGCGTAGCACGTGACGACCCAGGGCCCGGCGTACTGGAGCGGGTCCGGCAGCCACGACGCGAACGGCTTCAGCAGCAGGGCGAGCAGCGGGATCGAATCGGTGTACACGATCGAGCTGCCCATCTCGAGCCCGTAATCGTGGATGCGCCCCGGCGGCATTCGCCACGGCTCGTCACGGAAGAAGTGCCAGCCGAGGAAATGCTGCGCGAGATCGCCGACCATGAGCCACTCGACATCGAGCGGATCGAGCATGGCAGATGGATAAAGCCAGCACGCGAACGCGACCGCAGCCAGGGAAGCCAGCAGCCATCCGTACCGCACCGCGAGCGATGATGCCTGACTGTCCAGGAGTTTCCCGATTCGGGCGCCGCGTCGCCTTCCGCGTGCAGCGCTGGATTGAGCTTCCGACGATAACCGCTTTCGCAATCGCGGCGACTGTCTACGCCACGCGACCACGGCGAACGAAGCGACCGCCTCGCGTCGCTCCGACGCGGACTGGGGGGCGCGCGGCGGCCCAGCGTCTCGTTCGGGACAGCCACGCCGAACCGGCCTGGTGCGGCGCGTTAAGCTGGCGCACCTCGCGCGTGGCGCGGCACGGACGAAAAGGACTTGCGTGGGCGCGCCGACTGCACCCGACGAACATCGCTATCGCAGTCGCGACGACTATGTCGGCCACATGATGCCGGCACGTTGGCTCGCACGTGTCGAGGCCGAGCATGCCTATGCGAGCAGCTTCGGCTCCGACGGCGCGATCTCGGGATTCTGTTCGATCTGCGCGCAACAGGCGCGCTTCCGCTTTGCGCCGGGAGCCGGCGACGATCCGCCGAACTGGCGCGAGTCGCTGCACTGCGATCGCTGCGGGCTGTTCAGCCGGATCCGGTTCTCGCTCGACCAACTGCTTCGGCGCGGACCGCTGGCAGGCCAGCGCATCTACATCACCGAGCAGACGACGGCCGTGTACGCCTGGCTCAAGCGTTCCGGAGCGATCGTGCGCGGCAGCGAGTACGTCACCGACCCGGCGCGCCGCGCGTCGCTCGACGCGTACGTCCGCGAAATCACCGGTGGTGCCGATGCGGCACTCGACATCGAGGACGTCACGCGCCTGTCGTTCGCCGATTCGAGCCACGATGCGGTGCTGTCGTTCGACGTGCTCGAGCACGTGCCGGATTTCCGCACTGCGCTGCGCGAGTTCCGACGCGTGCTCGTGCCGGGCGGCACGCTGATCTTCACGGTTCCGTTCGACGTGCAAAGGGATACGACGCTCGTGCGCGCGCGCATCGGCGCGGACGGCGCGATCGAGCACCTCGTCGAGCCCGAGTACCACGGCGACCCCACCACGAGTGAGGGCTGCCTCGCTTTCTACACCTACGGTTGGGATCTGCTGGACGAGCTTCGCGGAGCCGGCTTCGATGAGGCGTACGTCGAATCGCAGTGGGCGCCTGCCCTCGGTTACCTTGGCGCGCAGTTGACGCTGGTCGCGCGCGCCGGAGAGCCGACATGATGGGTCTGATCGCGCGCGTCCTTCGACGGTACCGGCTCGGCGGCATGCGCGGGGTGTTTTCCCGGCTGCGCGAACGCTCGCGCGGGGGCGCCGGGGCGCAGGCCGAGCAAAGTTATGCGGACCGCATAGCGCGCGAGCACTCGATCTTCGACTCGGAGATCAACGTCCATGCCCTCCCGGCGATCTACCACTACTGGTCGAACCGCTACCTGCTCGAGATGGAGCGGGAATTCGGCTTCGATCACCCATACGACTTCTTCGCGCGCGAGCTTGCGCGCCAGACGGCGATCGCCGACGGGGCACCGTTGCGCTTCGTGAGCCTGGGCTCCGGCAACTGCGACGCCGAAGTCGATGTCGCGCTGCGCCTGCGAGCGCTGGGCGTCGAGCGGTTCGTGATCGAATGCCTCGACCTGTCCGGGCCGATGCTCGCGCGGGGCGCAGCGCTGGCGCGCGAACGCGGCGTCGAAACGCAGATCAGCCCGGTGGAGCAGGACTTCAACGCGTGGCGACCCGACCGCGCCTACCACGGCGTCATGGCGAACCAGTCGCTGCACCACGTGCTCGAGCTCGAGCATCTCCTCGATGCCGTGTCGAACGCGCTCGTGCACGGCGGGCGGTTCGTCGTCTCGGACATGATCGGCCGCAATGGACACCAGCGATGGCCGGAGGCGCTCGCGATCGTGCATGAGCTGTGGCGTGACTTGCCCGACAAGTATCGTTTCAACGTCCAGCTCCAGCGCCACGAGCACGAGTTCCTCGACTGGGACTGCTCGACGGAAGGGTTCGAGGGCATTCGCGCGCAGGACATCCTGCCGCTGTGCATCGAGCGCTTCGGTTTCGAGATGTTCCTGCCCTTCGCGAACGTGATCGACCCGTTCATCGATCGTGGCTTCGGCCACCATTTCGATCCGGCCCGGGAGTGGGACCGCGCATTCATCGATCGTGTCCACGCGCGCGACGAGGCCGAGATCCTCGCCGGAAACATCACGCCGACGCACATGATGGCGATCATCACAAATGATCGCGATGCAGTGCCGCGCGTGCGCGCGCACCTGACCCCGGAATTCTGCGTCCGCCGCCCGTGAGCGCACCGCAACGTTTGTTTCGGTGTGGCACGCGTCGCGCAGCAGATCGGGCAACCGGTGGCATGCCCCGTTTAGGCGGACTACCACGGTGAGCTCGGTGCTGCAGCCCATCGCGAGCGCGTCGGCGCAAAGGATCGGAGCATTCGTCGTCGTCGGCCTGGTGCTGTGGGCGATCGTTCGAGCGGCGACTTTTCTCTCGAGCGAGCCGCTGCTGGCACTTGCGAACAACTACGACATGGTGCGCGTGCAGGGTTGCATCGACGCGTACCCGATCCGTTCGGCCGACGTACACCCCGCTGCGAACAGCTACGAGGCGCCGATCGCGCGCTACGAGTTCCGCGACGACGTGGACCCGGGCTGCTATTTCACCAGCGAGGTTCTGTTCGCCTGGGCCAGCCTGCCGCTGATCCGGAGCGCTGCGGCAAGGTCGCCGGACGGCGGGTTCCCGATCCGGCTCGTCGGCGCGGTGAAGTTCGCCGCGTTCGCCCTCGTGCTCGTGCTGGGAGCTGTCGGCATCTTCCGGCGCTGCGGTCCTGTTGCGGCAGTCGCGCTCGGCGCGGTCGCCGTCGTCGTGCTGGCCGATCCGGCCATCCTGCTGTACGCGCACGGGTTCTACGCCGAGTTCGCCGCGTTCGTGTTCCTGCTCGCGACGATGCTGGCGCTCGCTACGGCGGGCTGTGGCGAGAAGCGCGCACCACTCGCGGCGTGGATCGGCGCGCTCGCGATCGTCGGGCTGACGACGAGCAAGGTGCAGCATCTCGGGCTCGGGCTCGCCATGGCAGTGGTTTACTTCGTGGCCTGCCGCCTCGCGGGTCGGCGCGACCCGATGACGCTCCTGCTCATCATCGTCGCCGGCCTGGCCGGCGTTGTCGTGCAGTCGTGGCACTACAGCAGCGGGCGAACGCAGGCGATGCAGCGCGCGAATATCACGCATACGGTGCTGTCGACCCTGTTCGTCGTGTCGCAGGATCCGTACCGCACCGCGGAGCGACTCGGCCTGCCGCGCCAGTGCGCCGATCATGCCGGCAAGAACTGGTACACCGCGGGACTCCAGGAGAATCTCCCCTGTCCCGAGCTTTACGCGCTGTCGCGCGCGCGGTTGTTGACGCTGGCCGTGACCGAGCCCGGCACGCTCCTGCGGACGTACTTCGGTGGGTTCCTGCGTTTGCGCCCGTGGATTCCTGATGGGCTCGGGGTGGTCGAGGGGGAAAGTCTCGGCCGATTGCCCGCCGCGTGGTTCACGTGGGCGCGACAGCTGGAGGAGCTTTCGCGCCCAGCCCTGCTGACGCTGCTTCTGGCGCCTGCAGTGCTCACGATCGGCGCCGCGCTGGTGCGCCGGCGGCGACCGCTGCGCGCCGGCAGCACATTTCTCCTGCTCGCCCTCGCATGGCTTCCGTTCCCGATGCTCGGCGCAGTCGTGTTCGGCGATGGCTATCTCGACACGCCGAAGCAGGGATTTCTCATCTTCGCGTGCGTCCTGTCTTTCTGGGTCGCCCTCGGCGTCGTCACGATCTACGGCATCGCGCGTGCGGCGAGCGACGGGATGACGCGCGCGGTCTGGGCGAAGCTCGACGCGCGACGCTCGTCGAATCGATCGACGGCGTGATCCGGCTCCATCGACGGGGGCGGCCCCAGTGCCCCCGATCACGTGCGCATCGTCGATAATCGACGCATGGCCGAAACCGCCCGCTACGACCGCGCCTCGCGTCAACTGAAAGTCCTGTCGCAGGCGCTCGACGCGGGGCGGCTCGGGCCGGTACGCCGGCTCGTCAATACGCTGTCGCCGGCCGAGATCGGCAACCTGCTCGAGTCGCTGCCGCTCGAGAAGCGCCTGATGGTCTGGGGCCTCGTCGATCCGGAGGACGACGGCGAGGTGCTCGTCCATTGCGGCGACGACGTGCGCGATTCGCTGCTGTCGGACATGGACGCGCAGGAAATCGTCGCCGCGGCGGAGACGCTCGACGTCGACGACGTCGCGGACCTCATGGAGGACCTGCCCGACCATCTCGTCGACGAGGTGCTGAAGTCGATGGATCGCGAGGAGCGCGAGCGCGTCGAGCGCGCGCTTGCGTACCACGAGGACACCGCGGGCCGGTTGATGAACCCCGAGGTCGTCACGGTGCGCGCGGACGTCACGATCGACGTCGTCGTCCGCTACCTGCGCATGCGCGGCGAGCTGCCGGAGCTGACCGACTCGATCTACGTCGTGAGCCGACGCCACCAGTACCTCGGGCGCCTGCCGCTCGCGACGCTCGTCACGCGCGATCCCGACACGCCGATCAACGAGCTGATCGACGA
>DATLNY010000301.1:0-6901 GCA_035536495.1 Candidatus Saccharimonadia bacterium
CAGCTGGGCACCGTCAAGTGGTTCAACGACGAGAAGGGCTACGGCTTCATCAGCCGCGACAACGGCCCCGACGTATTCGTGCACTTCCGCGCCATCATGTCGAACGGTCCGGGCCGACGCAGCCTCCAGGAAGGCCAGAAGGTCCAGTTCAAGATCGTGCAGGGCCAGAAGGGCCTGCAGGCGGAAGCGGTCGTACCCAGCTGACGTCAGGCAGCGCGGCGGCGACATCTGCTGCCGCGACCAACGCGTGAAATCTCGGGACGGCGCCCGCCACGCGGCGCGCCGCCCCGATCGAAACTGCGTTCCCGGGAAAACGCAGCCGCCGGCATTTCATTTCTTCGCAAGCCGCGCCATCGGCGCAACCGACGGCGCCGCGCGCTTCACGCGTCGCGTTCGGCTCCCCTGCCCCGACGCTCGGCGCGCCGCGCATCCTTCGCGCGCTTCGCGGGCTCAGCGACCGGTGTCGCAGGCTCGCAGCTATCGTGGAATTTCCGGTCGACGCCCATCACCTCGAGCACCTCGGCGCGATAGACCTCCGCGACGGTCAGGATTACGGCAATCACCGCGAGCAGCAGCAACTGCCCGTACCAGCCGAGCACGAGGAACACGACGCCGACGTTCGCGCCGAGCATCGCGAGCACGAGCACCCTGAAGACCATCAGGCCGAACGCCTCGCGCAGCTCGTCGCGCACGGCACGACGGTCGTGGCGGCGCAGCCATTGGAACGCGGTCCCCGCATGCCCGACCGCGAGCGCGGCGAAACCGGCCTGCACGGTCCAGTCGAAGCGCAGCACGCGCCAGGCTTCGTCGAGCGACAGGCCGGCGAACCCGAACGCGAACAGGCCGCCGACGAACACGGGAAGCGCGATGAACGGCATGATGGCCGTCCACAGGAACACGATCCCGAGGTAGCGTGAGACCCCGCGCACGTGCGACATCTCGTCCATCGCGTGCACCGTCATCACGAACGCCAGCGTCGCGGCGGACAGCAGCGCGTCGAGGAAGAACGACAGCGTCGCGATCCCGGCGAGCCAGCCGAGCAGCAGCACGCCCGCGAGCGGCACGAGGTTCGTCGCGAGCACGCGCCACGCGCCGGGCCGCTTCGGGAAATCGCGGAGCAGCGTGCGCCAGTCGCGTCGAACGAACCGCGGGCCCATCGCGCCTCCGCTTTCAGCGCATCTTGGTCGTTCGCAGCTGCAGCATGTTCGGCGGTGCCTCGAACGAATCGGCGTTGGCCGCATCCCAGAAAACGCGGAACACGGGGTGTTCGGGGACACCGCCCTCGCGCAGCTCGTTCGGCTTGACCCACGGGTAGAGCGCCGCGAGCGAGCGCACCTCGGTCGACGACACGCGACGGATGACGTGCTCGGGCCCGAGGTGCTCCGGATGCGTGAGCCCCGCCGCGCCGATGAGCTCCTTGAACGCATTGAGCGTGTTCTGGTGGAACTGGTAGACGCGCTCGGCCTTGTCGGGCACGACGAGCGCCTTGTAGCGCGCAGGATCCTGCGTCGTGACGCCGGTCGGGCACTTGCCGGTGTGGCAGCTCTGCGCCTGGATGCAGCCGAGCGCGAACATGAAGCCGCGCGCGGAGTTGCACCAGTCCGCTCCGAGCGCACAGGTGCGCGCGATGTCGAACGCCGTGACGATCTTGCCGCTGGCGCCGACGTTGATCTTGCCGCGCAGGCCGATGCCGACGAGCGTGTTGTGGACGAGCAGCAGCGCCTCCTGCAACGGCGCGCCGACGTGGTCGGTGAACTCGAGCGGCGCGGCGCCGGTGCCGCCCTCGGCGCCGTCGACGACGATGAAATCCGGCAGGATGCGCGTGCGCATGATCGCCTTCGCGATCCCGAACCATTCCCACGGGTGGCCGATCGCGAGCTTGAAGCCGGTCGGCTTGCCGCCCGAGAGCTCGCGCAGCTTCGCGACGAACTCTAGCAACTGCACCGGCGACTCGAACGCCGCGTGGCGCGGCGGCGAGATGCAGTCGACGCCGATCGGCACGCCGCGCGCGGCCGAAATCTCCTGGTTGACCTTCGCGCCCGGCAGCACGCCGCCGTGCCCCGGCTTCGCGCCCTGCGAGAGCTTGATCTCGATCATCTTCACCTGATCGCTCTGCGCGTTGTCGCGGAAGCGCTCGGCGCTGAACGAGCCATCGGGGTTGCGGCAGCCGAAGTAGCCCGAGCCGATCTCCCAGACGAGGTCGCCACCGTGCTCGCGGTGGTAGCTCGAGATCGAGCCCTCGCCGGTGTCGTGATAGAAGCGCCCGCGTTTCGCGCCCGCATTGAGCGCGAGGATCGCGGTCGGCGACAACGCGCCGTAGCTCATCGCGGAGATGTTGAATATGCTCGCGGAATACGGCTTCGCGCACTGGTCGGTTCCGATCGTGATGCGGAAGTCGTGCGATTCGGTGTGCGCCGGCGCCATCGAGTGGTTGATCCACTCGTACTGCGCCTTGTAGACGTCGAGCTGCGTGCCGAAAGGCCGCTTGTCGAGGATGTTCTTCGCGCGCTGGTAGACGATCGAGCGCTGCACGCGCGAGAACGGCAGCTCCTCGGTATCGGACTCGAGCAGGTACTGGCGGATCTCGGGGCGGATCTCCTCCATGAAGAACCGCATGTGCGAAAGGATCGGGTAGTTGCGCCGGATCGACTGGCGCGTCTGCGTGATGTCGCGAATGCCGACGACGGTGAGGAAGCCGAGCACGATCGCCGGCCCCCACCACGCCAGTCCTCCCGTCGCGAGGGCCAGGCCGACGCAGGCCACCGTGCCGAGCGCGCAGCCGACCAGCACGTAGTAACGCGAAGGAATCACGACCGGAATGCCCCCTGCCCTGCCCGCGCCAAGCATACGATGGAAGACGGGCTGCACGTGCTTCGGAGCGGCGTTCGCACGGGAGTATCATCGGCGCCGACTTCCCCGAGGACTCGATATGAAGCCGACCTGGCGTCTCGTCTCGCTCATTTCCCTCGTGCTCCCCGCGTCGGCGCTTGCGCAGGCGCCCGTCGCAGCGCCCCTGGCCTCGCAGGAAACCAACATGGCCGGCGTGACGGCCGAGGTGACCGAGTTCAAGCGGCGCGGCAACACGCTCACCGCGAAGGTGCGCCTCAGCAACGCCGGTACCGAGAGCGTCTCGCTCGACATGCCCTACTCCAAGGCCTACGTGCTCGACGCCACCGGCGGCAAGAAGTACGAGGTGCTGCGCGACGACCAGAAGAACTACATCGCCCTGTTGGGGCCGAGCTATGACGACCGTTACTGGGACACGCTCAAGGCCGGGCAGAAAATAACGATCTGGATGAAGTTCCCCGCGCCGCCCGCAGAGGTCAAGACGGTGACGCTGCAGCTCGACGACATGGCACCATTCGACGAGCTCGCGATCCAGGACTGACGTGATCCGCGCCTTCAGCGCCGCACTCGCACTGCTCGCGGCAGCAGCGACGAGCGCCGCGCCCTACGCCGACCCCGACGCGCCGGACGCGCAGGCCGCGGCCGAGGCAGCCGTCGCGCGGCTCGGTGCGGCGCGCGCGCGCACGATCGACGCGACGCTTCCGCGCAATGTCGTCGCAACGGTGCGCAACATCGCCGCGCTGCAGGGCGGCGTCGGCAGCAGCCCGCGCAAGCTCGAGGCATCGGTGCAGGACCTCGCAAGCGCCGTGTCCGCGCTCAAGGGCGAGGAGTCGGACCTCGAAGTCCGGATCGAGCTGCCGGCCGACGTGCTGTTCGACGTCGACAAGTCCGAGATCCGCGCCGACGCCGCGCAGGCGCTCGCGCACCTCGCGACGGTGATCCGCGGCTACCAGGGACCGGTCCGTCTCATCGGGCACACCGACAGCGATGGCAGCGACGCGCACAACCTCGCGCTGTCGCAGCGTCGCGCCGAGTCGGTGCGCAACTGGCTCGTCGAACGCGAGTCGATCGACGCCGCGCGGATCGCGACCGAGGGCCTCGGAGAAACGGCGCCGCGTGGGGCGAACGACACGCCGGCGAACAAGCAGCTCAACCGGCGCGTCGAGGTCATCGTCCGCAAGCGCGCGGGTTGAGCATTCGTAGGAGGGGCCTCAGCCCCGACGCCCTTCGCGAACAGCGTCGGGGCTAAGGCCCCTCCTACAACGGCGCGCGCTAGCGGAGCGCCGCGAAATCCTGCGCCATGCGCGCACGCTGCGCAGCATCGGGCAACGGCGCGGCACCCGCGCCGAGGTTGTCGGCGAGGTGTTTCGCCTTCGAGGTCGCGGGGATCGCGCAGGTCACCGCGGGGTGCGAGACGATCCACTTCAGGAAGTACTGCGCCCAGCTCGCGATGCCGAGCTCGTCGCGCGCCCATGATGGGACTTCCTTGCCGCGCGCCCGATCGAACAGCGCGCCGTCCGCGAACGGCCGATTCGCGAGCACCGCGATGCCGCGGTCCTGCGCGAACCCGAGCAGGCGACGGTCGGCATCGGGCTCGGCGAGCGAATAGTTGACCTGGATGAAATCGACCTTGCGCTGCTCCGCGGCCTGCTCGAGCGCGTCGTGCGCGCCGCGCGTGTAATGCGTGATGCCGGTGTAGCGGATGCGGCCCTCCGCCTTCCAGCGGTCGAGCGTGTCGAGGTGCGTGTCGGTGTCGATGAGGTTGTGGACCTGCACGAGGTCCAGCGCGCGGCCGATCTTCCGCTCGGAATCCTCGAGTTGCGCGATGCCGGCCTCGCGTCCCCGCGTCCAGACCTTGGTCGCGACGAACGGCTTCGGCTCGGGCGGCGCCTTCGAAAGCAGCGCGCCGAGCGCGGTCTCGGCGCGGCCGTACATCGGCGAGGTATCGACGAGCCGGCCGCCGAGCGTGAGGAAGCGCTCGAGGACCTCGCGCAACGGCGCGAGCGAGCCCTCGTCGGACGCGACGTCGAACGTGCCCGAAGTGCCGAGCCCGATGACCGGGATCGCTTCGCCGCTCGACGGGATCGCACGCTTGATCGTGTCGTTTGCCGCGACCGCGAGCCGTGGCGCGAGTGCCGCGACGCCGAGCCCTGCCATCAACGTCCTTCGCGTGCGGTCGACCATGCCGCGATGCTGCCACGAAACGGCGAGGGCGCGCATCGGCGTACCGCGCGTGTCACTCGCTCCGCCGCGGGTTCGCTACGGCGCCGACAGCGTGAGGTAGTCGACCGTCGCGCGCAGCATCGCGCGCATGCCGATCCCGAGCGACGCCTCGTCGACCATGAACTCGGGCGAATGGTTCGACGGCGCCGTCGCGGGATCGATCCCTGGCGCGGTGGCGCCGACGTAGAAGTACATGCCCGGCACGAGTTTCGAGAACTCGCCGAAATCCTCGGCACCGGTGACGAGCGCCGAGTCGATGACCTTGTCCTTGCCGGCGACCGCCTCGAGCGAGGGCCGCAACTGCGCGGTCAATGCCGGGTCGTTCGAGGTGACCGGCGTGCGCTGCGTGATCGTGATCGTCGCCGTCGCGCCGTGTGCCTGGGCGGTGTGCTCGGCGATGCGCCGGATGTCGGCGTAGATCTGGTCGCGCTGCGCGATCTCGAACGTGCGGATCGTGCCGACCATCTCGACGCTGTCGGGGATGATGTTGTAGCGGATGCCGCCCTTGATCGATCCGACCGATACGACCGCGGGCGTTCCGGTGATGTCGGTTTCGCGGCTGACGACGGTCTGCAGCGCCGTGACGACGTGCGCCGCTGCAACGATCGGATCGACGCCGCCCCACGGCCTCGCACCGTGCGTCTGCCGACCCGTCACGACGATCGTGAACATGTCGGACTCGGCCATGATCGGACCGCTGCGCACGCCGAGCGTGCCGGCGGCGAGCGTCGAGAACACGTGCATGCCGAGCACCGCATCGGGCTTGTACTTCTCTAACACGCCTTCCTTGATCATCAGTTCCGCGCCGCCCTCCTCGCCTTCGGGCGGGCCTTCCTCGGCCGGCTGGAACACGAACAGCACCGAGCCGGCGAGCTCGTCCTTCATCGCGACGAGCGCCTCGGCGACGCCCATCAGCATCGCGACGTGCGTGTCGTGCCCGCACGCGTGCATGACACCGACCTTCTCGCCACGAAACTCCGCAGTCGCCTTCGAGGCGAATGGCAGCGAGTTTCGCTCCGTCACCGGCAGCGCATCCATGTCGGCGCGCAAGGCGACGCGCTTGCCGGGCCTGCCGCCCTCGAGCAGCGCGACGACGCCGGTGTGCGCGATGCCGGTCTCCGGCTTCAAACCGAGCGATCGCAGGTGATCGGCGACGAGCTTCGCGGTGCGCGTCTCGCGATTGCCGAGCTCCGGATGCTCGTGCACGTCGCGGCGCCAGGCGATGACCTTCGCATCCAGGCTGTCTGCGAGCGCTTCGAGGCGCGCGGGTTCCGCCGCCTGCAGCGCGGCGGCATGGAGCAGCGCGAGTCCCAATCCGTAACGCCGTATCTGGCTCATCGAGAAGCCTCGTGTGATCCGCCGGGTCGGTCCGCAGGGTCGCACAGGTTCGCGGTGCGCGGGAGGGGTCGCGATGCGGCACCGCCCGCAACGCTTGTGCGCGCGGCATGGCGCCGTTTACGCTCGGGCCGCGTCGCGCGACCGCGCGGCGCTACCCACGACAACGGACGGGCGCATGGCCGCAGCGGCGCGAGACACGGAGTCGCAACTGATCCGCGCGGTCGGGCTGTTTGCCCTCACCGCGGCGATCATCAACGTCGTCATCGGCGGCGGGATCTTCCGCCTTCCCTCGTCGATCGCCACGAACATGGGCGCGGCGGCGCCGATGGCGTTCATCATGGGCGCGCTTGCGATCATCCCGATCACGCTCTGCTTCGCGGCGGCCGGTAGTCGGGTGTCGTCGACCGGAGGGCCGTACACGTACGTCGGTGTCTCGTTCGGCAACTTCGCGGGATTCGTGACCGGCGCGCTGATGTGGATCGGCAACGTCGTG
>DATLNY010000302.1:0-6651 GCA_035536495.1 Candidatus Saccharimonadia bacterium
GCGCGCGGCGGCGCGCCGCGGCGCGCCTCCCCTCTCCCATCGGGAGAGGGGTCGGGGGTGAGGGTCCGGGATCGCCGTCACGCTTCGCTTCGGCCGAACCCTCACCCGGCGCGCTGCGCGCGCCACCCTCTCCCGGGGGGAGAGGGGTCTAAGGTGCCGCGGCTAGGCGCGTCGGGACCGGTGCGAGATGCGGCCAGCGCGCGAGCACGGCGGTCCTGATCCCGGCGGCATCGAGCCCCGCTTCGGAAAGCAGCTCCTCGCGCGAGGCATGCTCGAGGAACGCATCGGGCAGCCCGAGGCTCAGCACCGCCGCGTCGATCCCGTGCGCATCGAGCAGCTCGGAAACGCCTGCGCCCGCGCCGCCGGCGACGACGTTGTCTTCGGCCGTGACGATCGCCTCGTGCGTGCGCGCGAGCTCGAGCACGAGCGATTCGTCGAGCGGCTTGACGAACCGCATGTTGACGACGGTCGCGTCGAGCTCCGCACCCGCGCGCTCGCACGCGTCGACGAGCGCGCCGAATCCGAGCAGCGCGACGCGTCGACCGCGGCGACGAACCTCGGCCTTGCCGATCGGGATCGCCGTCATCGCGGCCTTCGGCACGACGCCGGTGCCTGCGCCACGCGGATAACGGATCGCGGCGGGCCCTTCGTGCACGAAGCCGGTGTAGAGCATCTGCCGGCACTCGTCTTCGTCGCTCGCCGCCATGACGACCATGTTCGGGATGCAGCGCAGGAACGACAGGTCGAAGCTGCCCGCGTGCGTCGCGCCATCGGGCCCGACGACGCCGGCGCGGTCGAGCGCGAACGTCACGTCGAGGTCCTGCAGCGCGACGTCGTGGATCAGCTGGTCGTACGCGCGCTGCAGGAACGTCGAGTAGATCGCGACGACGGGTTTCATTCCTTCGCACGCCATGCCCGCCGCGAGCGTCACGGCGTGCTGCTCGGCGATCCCGACGTCGAAGTAGCGCTGCGGGAACTCGCGCGAGTAGCGCACCATGCCGGAGCCCTCGCGCATCGCCGGCGTGATCGCGAGCAGGCGCGGCTCCACCGCGGCCATGTCGCAGAGCCAGTCGCCGAACACCTGCGTGTAGCTCGGCTTCGGTGCCTTCTTGACGACGCCGATCTTGTGATCGAACGGGCCGACCGCGTGGTACTCGATCTGGTCCGTTTCGGCCAGTTCGTAGCCCTTGCCCTTCTTCGTGATGATGTGCAAAAGCTGCGGGCCCTTGAGCTCCTGCAGCGTGCGGATCGCCGTGACGAGCTGGTGCAGGTCGTGCCCGTCGATCGGCCCGGTGTAGTGGAAGCCGAATTCCTCGAACAGCGTGCTCGGCACGAACATGCCTTTCCAGTGCTCTTCCCAGCGGCGCAGGAAGCGCCATGTCGGCGAGCCCTTGCGCATCATCCGCTTCGCGCGCTCGCGCACCGAGTTCAGCGTCGGCGACGACAGCAGCCGCGCGAGGATCTTGGTCAGTCCGCCGACGTTTTCGGAAATCGACATCTGGTTGTCGTTGAGCACGACGAGGATGTTCGGCTCGGCGTCACCGCCGTGGTTCAACGCCTCGAACGCCATGCCGGCCGTCATCGCGCCGTCGCCGATCACCGCAACGACGCGCCGCGGGTCGTCCTTGCGGCTGTTCGCGATCGCCATGCCGAGCGCCGCGCTGATCGAGGTCGACGAATGCCCGACGCCGAACGTGTCGTACGGCGACTCGTCGCGCTTCGGGAATGGCGCGATGCCGTGCTTCTGCTTGACCGTGCCGATCGCGTCGCGCCGCCCGGTCAGGATCTTGTGGGGATAACACTGATGCCCGACATCCCAGACGAGGCGGTCCTCGGGCGTGTCGTAGAGCCAGTGCAGCGCGACGGTCAGCTCGACCACGCCGAGCCCCGCGCCGAAATGGCCGCCCGAACGCGACACCGATTCGACGAGGTACTCGCGCAGCTCGGTCGCGACCGCGGGCAACTCGGATTCGGGCAGTCGGCGCAGGTCGGCGGGCGAGGCGATCGCCGCGAGAAGCGGGTAGCGGGTCTTGTCGATCATGGGCTTGCGACGGATTCGCGCGCATTGTCCGGCACGCGTTGAGTGCAAGCAAGGACGCCGCTACGGCGTCATCGGAAACGCCGAAACCGTTCCGCGGTCAGGTTTTCGGAGATACGGGGGAGAGAGGCGAGGCGCCCGGGACGTGGGTCCCCGGGCGCCCAGGCGCGGCAGGCATCCGTGCCGCGCCGCGCTCGCGTCAGGCGCTCGCCTCAGCGGTTGCCGCCCTTGTTCGATCCGCCCTGCTTGTTGCCGCCCTGCTTGTTCCCGCCTTGCTTGTTGCCACCCGCGTTGTTGCCACGCTCGTTGTTGTCGCCGTTGTCGCCGCGATCGTTGCCGCCGGCGTTGTTACCGGCCTGCTGGCCGCCGTCGTCGCGATCCCGGCTGCCGGCCTCGCGATTCTGGCCGTTTCCGGCCTCGTCGCCCTGCTTCTTGCCGTCCTGGTTGTTGCCCTGGCCCTGGTTCTGGCCGCCCTTGTTCGATCCACCCTGGTTCTGCTGGTTCACGTGAGCTCCGTCGACTGATGCCGCCGAGTGGCGGCGCAGCGTCGTTGCACCGCGCGTGCCACCTCGCGCAACCGCAATGAATCCGCGCTTGCGAAGCGAGCGCGACGAACGAAAGTTTGTACGCAGCGCCTGCGATCCGGAAACGATTGCGAGCGCCTGCCGTAGCGCCTGCTCCAGGCTCACCGGCTTCACTGGGCATTTTCGACGCGGCGGTCGGGTTCAGCGTGCGCGTGAGCGCGGGACAATAGACTGTCGGGATGAAGACCCTGCTCCTGGCTGCGATGCTCTCGACGGTGGGCACTGCGCAAGCGCGCGGAGACACCCAGCGCGCCCCGTGGCGGGCGACTTCTGCCGAAGCGCAGATCGAGCTCAACCGCGCCGTCCCGACGCAATTCGGCTTCGAGATCCTGCCTCGCGGCGCGAAGCGTATCGCCTCGAGCGACGACTACGTGCGCCATCGCTTCGCCTTGACCGGCACGCTCGAGTTCGAGATCGCGAACGGGCACTACGCCTATCCCGCCGAGGGTGCGCTCGCCCCCACCGCGACGCTGACGTTCGTGCACGGCACGCGACGAGCCGAGCCGAAGCTCGCCTTGCGCGCGCGCGCGCAAGGCGAGGGCGGGCTCGTGTTCACCGATGCGTCCGGCGCGGTTTGGCTCGTTGCGACCGACGTCCACCAGCACTTCGACGCCGAACGCGGATCGCTCGCGATGACGCACCTCGATCTGCAGGTCGGTCCGGCGCTCGCGCGCTGGAAGCGCCATGCGGCGCTGGAGGGACGTGCGATCGGCGTGCTGCACCTCACGTTGTCCGGCGTGGTCGATGCGGGCTTCGTGCGCGCGAAGCAGATCGCCGCGTGCAACACGCCGAGCTGGCCCGGCACGCCCGGGACCGTCGCCGACGTCGCGCTCATCGCGATTTCGGATCTCGACGTGTATTGCGACGGCGCGTTGGCGGGTGGACCGGGCAACTGCAGCAACACCGGCACCAACCCGGCCGCGAAGCTCAAGTTCCTGCCGTCCGTGAGGCTGAAGAACATCGGCAGTGCCGACTTCCCGTGGTATCCGAAATTCTCCGGCACGACGCCGTCGGCTCCCTATCCCTACGGCACCCTCGACCAGCACCCGTTCCTGGTGTGGAACGTCTACCGGCTGTCGGCGGACGGCCGCTTCGAGCAGATCGCGCGCTCGGGGGTCAAGCACGGTTTCGCGACGGGCAACGAGAACTGCTCCTGTCCGAACCAGAACATCCTCGCGCCGCAGTGCGAGGACCCGTACGACGCCAGCAGCAACGACTGGGAGCTGATGCTCGGGCCTCGCCGCGAAGTGCTTGCGCACGACGGGATCTTCGCGAAGTGCAATTCCGTCTTCGACGACGATTGCGATGGTGTGCCGAGCCGATCCGATCCGGACCCGAACATCGCGATGCGCCATCGCGCGCCGCTGCACGAGTCCGAGCTCATGGCCGCGAACTGGCCCGGGGCGCGCTACTTCCTCGACGCCTGGTATGTGATCCGCGACGACGCGAATCTCTACAACACGATGGGCAGCCGCGAGTTCACGCCGGTGTGGGACACCACGGGCTCGCCGAGCTCCTGGCGCATGGACCTCGCGGGTGATGCGACACCGATGCCGAAGGGCGCCGTCATCGATCGCTGGGTGGATCCCGCGTCGACGGGCGCCGCGCGCAACGTCGAGGTCGTATCGCCGCGCGGAAGGCTCAAGCTCGCGATGCGCGCGACGGCGATCGGCAACGGCCGATGGCGCTACGACTACGCATTGATGAACTTCGACTATGCCGACCCGGTGACCGAGCGCAGCGAAAGCGATGTCGGCGGACTGCGCGTCGTTCGCAATCGCGGAATCGCGGCGATTCGGCTGCAGGTGCCGGGCGCGACGACGACCGAATCGTACGACATGCACGATGGCACCGGATCGGGCGCGGACGACTGGGCCGCGACGCGATCGGCGGACTCGGTTGCGTTCGCGGCGCCGGCCGGGAACACGCTCGACTGGGGATCGATGTACCGCTACTCGTTCGTGGCCGACGCGCCGCCCGTCGCAGGAACCGCGACGCTGGACCCGTTCGAGCCCGGCGCGCCGGATTTCTCCGTTGCGACGCTCGTGCCGCGGTCATCCGACGTGCAGTTCGCCGACGGTTTCGAATCGCCCTGACGGAACGGCGCGATGGCTTCGCTCACTCGTAACCGTCGACGAAGATCGGCGGGACGATTGCGGTATCGGTGTCGCTCGCCGAGTTGTTCGCGGGCTGCGGGTCGTTGGCGTACGCCACCGTCGCGCTGTTGGCGATGACGCCGGTCGCCGACAGCGGCACGCTGCACCGCGCGACGTAGGTGACCGTGCCGCCCCCGCCGAGCGTGACGGCGCCGGAAATGTTGCCGCTGCCGCTGCCGGTGCACGCGCCGCCGGCCGTCGCGCTGCAGGTCCACGTGCACGAGCCGAGCGGCGCTGCGAAGGTATCCATGATCGTCGCGCCGCTCACCGGCGCGGGCGTGGGATTGCTCGCGACGATCGTGTAGGTCAGCGTGCGTCCGGCGTCGACCGCTACGACGCCGTCGGTGTTCGTGATCGAAAGGTCCGCGACCGGCCGGATCGCGGTGTCGCCGTCGGTCGCTGTGTTGTTGCCGGGGACCGGATCGTTCGCGTACGCGACGCGCGCGGTGTTCGACAGCACGGCCGCCGCGGCGCTCGCCGGAACCGTGCACGTCGCCGTGTAAGTTGCGGTGCCGCCGGCGCCCAGCGTCGCTGTGTCGACCAGGGCCCCGGAGCCGCCGGCGCTGCCGCACGAGCCGCCGCCCGACGCGCTGCAGGTCCAGCTGCAGCCCGAGAGCGGTGCCGGGAACTCGTCGGTGACGACGACACCGGTCGCGACGGCGGCCGCGGGATTGCGCGCGACGATCGTGTAGGCGAGCGTGCCACCCGCGACGACTTCGGTCACGCCGTCGGTCTTCGTGATCGACACGTCGGCGAGGGCGCGCACGATCGTGTCGGCGTCGGTCGCGCTGTCGTTCGAGGGCTGCGCGTCGTTGACGCCGTCGATCGTCGCGGTGTTCGAGAGCGGCCCGCTCGCGCTCGCGCTGATCGTGCAGCGGGCCGTGAACGTCGCGACGCCGTTCGCCGCAAGCGTCACCGGCGCTGCGATATGGCCGTTGCCGCCCGCGGGGCACGCGCTGCCGGGTCCCGGGCTGCAGGTCCAGGTGCAGCCGGTGAGCGGCGCCGCGAACGTGTCGGCCACGATGGCGGTCGAGGGCGCCGGCGAGAGGTTCGACGCGGCGATCGTGTACTGCACCTGCGCGCCGGCGTTCGCGACCGTCGCGCCGTCACTCTTGGCGATGCGCAGGTCCGCGCGCGGCACGATCGTCGTGTTCGCGTCGGTTGCGCTGTTGTTCGTCGTGTTCGCCTCGCCGGCATACGCGACCGTCGCGGTGTTCGAGAGCGTCCCCGCGGCGGTCGGCGAGACGTTGCACGTCGCGGTGAACGTCGCACTGCCGTTCGCCGCGAGGTTGACGTTCGCCGCGATGTTGTTGCTGCCCGAAGCCGGGCATGAGCTGCCGCCCGTCGCGGTGCACGTCCACGCGCACGACCCGAGCGGCGCGGGGAAGTTGTCGGTGACGGTCGCGCCGTTCGCGGTCGCACCGCCACGATTGCTCGCGACGATCGTGTAGGCGATCGTGCTGCCGGCGTTCACGCTCGTGCGCCCATCCGTCTTGGTGACCGTGAGGTCGGGGCAGGTGTTGCCGGGATCGTTCGGGCACGCGTCGATGTCGTTGCAGCGCCCGTCGAGGTCCGTGTCGCCCGTCGCCTCGTTGCCGGCGCAGACGCAGACGCGGCCGACCGTCGTCGCCCAGCAGCCGTTTTCGCCGCCGCTCGAGCTGCATGCCGCGGTGCTGTCCGCCCACTGGTTGTACACCCAGAAGCACTGGTCGACCGGGTCGTGCGAGACCGACGAATAGTCGCCCCAGCGATTCGGATTGTCGCCGCCGACCGTGCGCAGGTACGGAGCGACGCCGGGCTTCACCGTGATCGGCGCCGACATCGTTCCCGCGGGATCGGTCGAGCGGCGGCTGACGGCGTACGCACCCGCCTC
>DATLNY010000303.1:0-6546 GCA_035536495.1 Candidatus Saccharimonadia bacterium
TCAGCCCCGATCGCGACACGCAGCCGATTACGCACGCCTTCGCCGGAATATCGCCCTCGCCCAACTGCGGTCCCTCTGCTAGCGTCCGCGCCCATGCTGCGCAGCCTCACCGTCGCCGACTTCGCGATCATCGACCGCGCCGAGCTTGTCTTCGGTCCCGGCATGACCGTGCTCTCGGGCGAGACCGGCGCCGGCAAGTCGTTGATCGTGGATGCGCTGACGCTGCTCGGCGGCGGGCGCGCCGACGCCGGCGTCGTGCGTGCCGGCGCCGCGCGTGCCGAGCTCGGGGCCGAATTTGCGCTCGAAGTCGGCTCGCGCGTGCGCGCCGCGCTCGCGGAGCTCGAGCTCGACGACGAGGCCGAGTGCCGCCTTCGCCGCGTCGTGCGCGCCGACGGCACGAGCCGCGCGTTCATCAACGACCGGTCGGTGACGCTCGCGACGCTCAAGCGCATCGCCGAGGACCTTTTCGAGATCCACGGCCAGCACGAGCACCAGGCGCTGCTCGCGCGCGCGAGCCAGCTCGCGCTGCTCGATGCACACGGCGGCCACGGCGCCGCGCGCACCGCGCTGGCCGCGCACGTCACGCACTGGCGGCGCCTCGAAGACGAGATCACGAGCCTTCGCGGTCGCGCCGGAACGAGCGGCGAGCTGATCGAGTTGCTGCGCTTCCAGGTCGAGGAGCTCGGGCGCGACGCGCTCGCGCCCGAAGCGCTCGCCGCGCTCGAGGACGAGCACCGGCGGCTGTCGCATGCGGGCGAGCTCATCAAGGGCTGCTCGGGGCTCGCGGAGCTGATCGACGGCGAGCACGACTACGCGGTGCGGGTGCAGCTGCAGCGCGCGGCGGCCGACCTCGCGCGGCTGCGCCAACTCGATCCGCGGCTTTCGTCGGTCGATGCGGCGATCGACGGCGCGGTCGTGCAGATCGACGAGGCGATGACCGAGCTGCAGCGTTACCTCGGCGCGAACGACCTCGACCCGGAGCGGCTCGAAACGCTCGACGCGCAGCTCGGGCGCATCCACGAGCTCGCGCGCAAGCATCGCGTCCACGCACGCGAGCTCAAGCCGCGCGAGGCGAGCCTGCGTGCGGAATTCGAGTCGATTGCCGGCGCCGACGAGCGGCTCGCGAAGCTCGTCGACGAGCAGCGCGAGGTGCGCACGCGCTACGACGCCGACGCAGCGAAGCTCGCAACGCTGCGCCGCGCCGCGGCGAAGAAGCTCGCGAAGCAGATCGGCCAGGCTATGGGCGAGCTCGGCATGGCCGGCGGAAAATTCGAAGTCGAGTTCGAAGCGCTGACGGGCGCGGCGCCGTCCGCGCAGGGAACCGACGCCGTCGAGTTCCTCGTCAGCGCCAATCCGGGCCAGCCGCCGCGTCCGATGCGCAAGGTCGCGTCGGGTGGCGAGCTATCCCGGATCGGCCTTGCGATCGAGGTCGCGGCGCTCGGCAAGGACGAAGTCGCGACGATGGTGTTCGACGAGGTCGACGCCGGCATCGGCGGCGCGGTCGCCGAAGTCGTCGGTCGCAAGCTCAAGGACGTTGCCGCCGCGCGCCAGGTGTTGTGCGTGACGCACCTGCCGCAGGTCGCGGCACAGGCGGACCATCACATCGGCGTGCGCAAGGCGAGCGAAGCGGGCGCGACGCGCACCTTGATCACGCAGCTTGCGAAGCCCGCGCGGCTCGACGAGCTCGCACGCATGCTCGGCGGCATCGAGATCACGAGGGAAACCCGCGCGCACGCCGAAGCAATGCTGAAGCGCGCCCAATCGCGCTGACGCTTTTTCCCTTCTCCCTCCGGGAGAAGAGCCTGCCCCGGATTTGATCCGGGGTGCCCGCAGGGCGGATGAGGGTTCGGTGCTGAAGGGCGGTCAGGCGATGCCGGACCCTCATCCGGCGCTTCGCGCCACCTTCTCCCGAAGGGAGAAGGGAAAAGCGCTCAGTCCTTGCGCTTCTTCGGACGGACGTAGAGCACGAGGCTGTGGTCCTCGAGCACGTACCCGTGCCGGTCGGCGATCTCGCGCTGCAGCCGCTCGATGTCCTCGTTGATGAACTCGACGACCTTCCCCGACTCGACGTCGACCATGTGGTCGTGGTGCTTGCCGCGATCCAGCTCGTAGACCGACTGCCCGCCCTCGAAGTTGTGCTTGACGACGAGCCCCGCGGCCTCGAACTGCGTCAGCACGCGATAGACCGTCGCGAGTCCGATGTCGTCCTCGTGCTCGATCAGCTGGCGGTAGATGTCCTCTGCGGTCAGATGCCGCTGCACGCCGGCGGTCTGCTCGAGGATCTCGAGGATCCGCATCCTGGGATGCGTGACCTTGAGGCCGGCCTTGCGTAGGTCCTGGGTTTCCACGGGCGTACTCGACGGCTGGTTCGCGGGACTCGATTGCGGCGGACATCGGGCGGGCGGCCTGGCGGCCGGCGCGACCCGGAAACACCGTGCGCACAAGGGCGTACGGTGGCGCTAGTGTATCATCCGCGCCCTTCCGCTCCGGAGCATGGAACCGATGTTGCGACTCGTCCTGGTCATGATCTTCGCGTGCGCCGTCGGCGCTTGCGGGGTCATCTACAAGGTGCCCGTCAACCAGGGCAACCTGCTCGAGCAGGACATGGTCGACGCGATCAAGCCCGGCATGACGAAGCGCCAGGTCTCGCTGATCATGGGCACGCCGTCGGTGCAGAGCCCGTTCGACGAGGACCGCTGGTCGTACACGTCGAGCTTCACGCGCCGCGGCAAGAAGCCCGAGATCAAGACGCTGACGCTGTTCTTCGAGGACAACCTGCTCGTGCGCATGGAAGGCGACTACTTCCCGCAGCGCGACGAGCAACTGCTCGAGGAATCGCGCAAGATCCGCGGCCGCCACGTCGATCCACTCGACGAGACGGTGCCGCGCAAGAAGGACCAGGAACGCGGGCGCGGCTGATCGCGTTCGCCTCACTTCGGCTTTCGCAGTTGCTGCTGCGCGCGCCGACGCCGGATCTCCTTCGGATCGGCCTCGAGGTCGCGATAGATCTCGACGCGGTCGCCGTCGCGCAGCGGCGCGGACAATCCGCAGACGCGCGACCAGATTCCGACGTGCGCGTCGTCAATCACGAGCGACGGCCACTTCGAGCGGATCCCCGAGGCTTGCACCGCAACGCCGACCGTCGCGCCTTCGGGCAGCTCGATGCGCACGAGGTACTGGCCTTCGGGACCGGCGTACGCGACCTCGACGTGCATGCTCAGGCGCCGGCGAGTGCCGCGCGCACGAAATCGTCGACCATGCGGTCGGCGATCGAGCGGAACCCGACCGCGAGCGCGGAGCCGAGCAGCTTGTTCGAGATCGCGTAATGCAGGTCGAGCGTCACCTTCGAACCCGCGTCGCCGAGCGCCCGGAATCGCCACGCGCCCTCGAGCCGCGAAAACGGTCCGTCGACGAGCTGCATCTCGATCCGCTCGAATGGGAACAGGGTGTTGCGTGTCGTGAACGAGGTCGCGAGCCCCGCGTGCTTGAGCTCGAGCCGCGCGACGACGGCGTGTGCGCTGCGTTCCAGCACGACGGCGGCGGTACACCAGGAGAACCGCGCCGGGTAGTCCTCGACCCGATCGACCAGCCCGAACAGCGTTTCCGCCGGCCGCGGCACGATCGCGCTACGGTGCACCTTCGTCATCGCCCGCACCGTCTGGTTCCCACGCCTCCCCTCCCGCCGCGATATCCGCCAGAATTCTAGCGACATGAACAAGGCATCGAAGAAGAACAAGGGCGACGGCGGCGGCACGATCGCGCTGCACAAGCGCGCGAAGCACGAGTACCACATCGACGAGCGCTTCGAGGCCGGCATCGCGCTCGAGGGCTGGGAGGTCAAGAGCCTGCGCGAGGGCAAGGCGCAGATCTCCGAGTCCTACGCGATCGTCAAGAACGGCGAGATCTTCCTGTTCGGCTCGCAGATCGTGCCGCTGCTCGCTGCATCGACCCACGTCGTGCCCGAAGCGCGCCGCACGCGCAAGCTGCTGCTGCACCGCAAGGAAATCGACCGGCTCGTCGGTGCGGTCGAGCGCAAGGGCTACACGCTCGTGCCGCTCGCGCTCTACTGGAAGAACAACCGCGCAAAATGCGAGATCGGCCTTGCGCGCGGCAAGCAGGAGCACGACAAGCGCTCCGACGAGAAGGACCGCGACTGGCAGCGCGACAAGCAGCGCGTCATGCGCGAGCGCAACAAGTAGCACCACTCCCGCTCGCGTCGAGCTTTTGTAGGAGGGGCCTCAGCCCCGACCCCTTTCGCGACGCCCCGCCACGTTCTTCGAGAACGTCACCCCCCGTTGAGATCGATCCAGATCCCAACCCCGCTTCCGCGCGCGCGCTCGTAAAGCATCGTCGCCGCCGCCAGATCCTCGATCGCCGTACCCGTCGAATCGAACACGAAGATCTCGTCGTCCCTCGTGCGGCCCACGACGCGCCCCGACACGAGTTGCGCAAGCTCGCCATGGATGTCGCCTGCGGCCATCGCCCCCGCCGCGATCGCGCTGCGCAGGTCCCCCATCACGACCGCCTGCGCGGCGATATCGGGCACGACGCGCGCACGCGCCATCAACGCCGGCGCAAGCTCGCACTTGCCGGGATTGTCGGCGCCGACCGCCGCGATGAACGCACCCGGCGCCACGGCGTCGCGATCGAGCACCGGTGCGGGCGACGGCGTCGACGTCACGACGAGCAGCGCGCCGCGACACGCCTCCGCCGGCGAAGACGACACGCTCGCGTCGAGACCCGCAGCTTCCCCGAGCGCCGCCAGCGCGCGCGCCGCATCGGCATCGCGGTCGAAGCAGCGCAACTTGCGAAGAGGCAGCGTCCCGAGCGAGAGCAGCGCCGCGAGATGGCATCGCGCCTGGGTTCCGCACCCGACCAGTGCGAGCGTGCCCGCGTCGCCCCGTGCGAGCGTGCGCGCCGCGAGCGCGGACGCCGCGGCCGTGCGTTGCGCGGTCAGCTCGATCGTATCGATCAGCGCGAGCAGCCGGCCGTCGTGCGCGTCGACGAGCACGACGCAGCCCTGGATCGTCGGCAACCCGAATGCCGCCGGGTTGCCCGGAAAGTTGCCGTTGATCTTGATCACGGCGCGTTGCGTGCCGACCGCTGCGACCGCCGCCTTGATATGGAACGCGCCGCCGACCCCCGGCACGTGCCCAACCGGCAATGACTCGACCTCGCCGGCCGCTAGCGCGCGGAAAGCGCCCTCGACCGCTTCGAGGTAGTCGCGCGCGGTCGCGAGTGCGACGACCTCGCGACGCGAGAGCACGAGCACGCACTGTTCGTCCGCCATGGGGATGCCTTCGCGCCGGTGCTTGCGATACAGTATTGACATGACTGTAACAGCTGCTACACCGCGCGCGAAGCGACCCCGCCAGACCGTTGTTCCCGCGCCAGTTGCGCCGCGCGAGTGGTGGATGCTCGTGCACCAGCTGCCGCCCGATCCGCCGGGGCTGCGGATGCGCGTGTGGCGCCGCCTGCAGCAGCTCGGCGCGCTGCAGGTCAAGGGCTCCGTCTACGTGCTGCCGGCGACCGAAGTCGCGCAGGAAGACCTGCAGTGGCTGCTCGGCGAGATCCGCGGCGCGAACGCCGAGGGCTCGCTCTGGCGCGCCCGCTGCGTCGACGGCATCGACGACGACGACCTCGTGCTGCGATTCCAGGCGAGCGTCGCCGCCGAGTACGAGCCGCTCGAAGCCGACGCGAAAGCGTTGCGCGACGCGCTCGCGCGCCGCCGCCGTCCCGCGCTCGCACGCGGCGAGGCGGCGCGACGGCTCGCGCGACTACGGGCGCGCTTCGAGCAGATCACGCGCCGTGACTACTTCGATGCACCGCGGCGCGAGCTCGCCGGCGCACTGCTCGCCGAGATCGAGGCAGCGTTGAAGGACACTTCGCCGGACGACCCCAAGGCGCTCCCGCACGGCACGCTCGATCCGCGCGCGTATCGCGGCCGAACCTGGGCAACACGTGCGCAGGTCCGCATCGACCGCATGGCTTCGGCGTGGCTGATCCGCCGCTTCATCGACCCCGACGCGCGGTTTGCGTTCACGACCGACACCCGCCGCGCGCCCGTTGCCGGCGCCTTGCGCTTCGACATGTACGCCGGCGAGTTCACCCACGAAGCGGGGCTCTGCACGTTCGAGGTGCTCGTGCGGCGGTTCGCGCTCGACCAGCCCGGGCTCGCGCGGATCGCCGAGATCGTGCACGACATCGATCTGAAGGAGTCGCTCTACGCACACGAGGAAACTCCCGGCGTCGCCGCGAGCCTCGAGGCGATCGCCGAAGGCGTCGGCGACGATCCGGGCCGCATCGCGCATGCCGGCACGGTGTTCGACGGGCTGCTGAGGCGATTCGCGCGTGTTGCCGCAAGCACCTGACGTTTCCGTCGCCGCGCACGCAGCGCCGCGCGGGCTCGATGCCGCGGTCTGGTGGCGGATCGGCTGGCTTTCGTTCGGCGGGCCCGCCGGGCAGATCGCGTTGATGCAGCGCATGCTCGTCGACGAGCTGCGCTGGATCGACGGCGCGCGTTTCCTCACTGCGCTGAACTTCTGC
>DATLNY010000304.1:0-5216 GCA_035536495.1 Candidatus Saccharimonadia bacterium
CGCCGCACGAGGTACGGCAGCAGGTCCTCGTGCGAGCCGACCGGCGCGTAGACGCGGCACGGCACGTTCCAGTTCTGCGGACCGATCACTTCCGCGTAGAGATCGCCGCCCATCCCGTGCAGCTTCTGGAATTCGAAGTCCCGGCCCATCCCCGCGCCAGCGCTCCGGCCATATTTCTTCGCGAAGTGATGCACCGCCGCGATCGTGTGCGCGTTGTGCGTCGCGAACTGCGGGTACACCGCGTCGCCGAGCTCGAACAGCCGACGCGCGCACGCGAGGTACGACACGTCGGTGTTCGGCTTGCGCGTGAACACGGGATAGCCGGCCTGCCCGTCGACCTGGTGCCGCTTGACCTCGGCATCCCAGTACGCACCCTTGACGAGCCGCACGCACCAGCGCCGGCCCGACTTGCGCGCCTCGGCGCCGAGCCAGTCGATGACCTGCATCGCGCGTTTCTGGTACGCCTGCACGGCGAGCCCGAAGCCGTTCCAGCCCGCGAGCGAGGGATCGTGGAACACGCGGCGCATCAGCTCGAGCGAGAGCTCGAGCCGGTCCGCCTCCTCGGCGTCGACGGTCAGCGCGATGCCCTGCGACTTCGCGAGCTGCGCGAGCGCGAGCAGCTTCGGCGCGAGCTCGCGCAGCACGCGCTCGCGCTTGGCGATTTCGAAGCGCGGATGCAGCGCCGATAGCTTGACCGAGATCGACGGCGCGTCGACGACGTTCGCGTGCGGCCCGCGCGCACCGATCGCCCGGATCGCGGCCTCGTATGCGACGAAATAGCGCGCGGCGTCGCCGCGTGTCAGCGCGGCCTCGCCGAGCATGTCGAACGAGTGCCGGTACGCGCGGCCGTCCTTGTCGAGCGAGCGGTCGAGCGCTTCGTCGATCGTGCGGCCCATGACGAACTGGTGCCCCATGATCCGCATCGCCTGCCGCACCGCGAGCCGCACGACCGGCTCGCCGGCGCGGCCGACGAGCCGCTTCAACGCGCTCGTGAAGTTGTGCTTCGTCGACTCGGCCAGCGAGATGATCCTGCCGGTCAGCATCAGGCCCCAGGTCGAGGCGTTGACGAACAAGGAGTCGCTTTCACCGAGGTGGGACTGCCAGTCGGCCTCGCCGAGCTTGTCGCGGATGAGCCGGTCGGCGGTGTCCGAGTCGGGGATGCGCAGCAGCGCCTCGGCGACGCACATCAGCAGCACGCCTTCCTCGGACGAAAGGTCGTACTCGCGCATGAAGCGCTCGACCGCGCTCTGCTGGTGCGCCTTCGCGCGAACCCGCGCGACGAGCTCGGTCGCGCGCGCGAGCACGAGCTCGCGCTCGGCCGCCGGCAGCGCGGCCTGCTCGAGCAGCGCGGTGACGACCTCGGTCTCGTCGCGGAGGTAGTTCGCGGTTGCCGCCGCGATCGCAGGATCCGGCGGCGGCAGCTCGGGGCTCAGGATCGCGGGCAGGGGAACGGTCATGCAGCGGGAGGGCGTGCCGTTGCGAAAAAAGGGCCGCCGATTGTAGTCGCTCTGCCGAATCTCCCCTCTCCCTCCGGGAGAGGGGTCGGGGGTGAGGGTCCGGTCGGAGCGAACCGCCTGCGATCTCGGACCCTCACCCGGCCCTCTCCCGGAGGGAGAGGGGGGCGAGCGCCCGTCGTCCTTGCCCCTCGCGAGGCCCGACAACTATCATTCAGTGGTTTCGCGTGATGCCGCGCGATGATCGAGCAGCTGAATCCCGCCGCCAACGAGCAGGAGCTTGCACTGCGCCTGACGCCGAACCGATCGGCGGGGCCGCGCGAGCTCGTGGCCTGCTTCGCGGCGCTGGGCACGGCGGCGATGGGGGTCGCGTGGATCGCGGCGATGCAGGGCAACGTTTTCGCGCCGGGGTTCGCGGTGCTCGACGTTGCCGTGATCGGATGGTGTTTCTGGCGGGTCCGGCTACGGCTCGCGCGGGAGGAAACGATCGCGTTCTCGCCCGACTCGGTCGTCGTGCACGGCGGCTCCGCGGAAGCCGAGGTGCGATTCCAGACCGCGTGGGTCAGGCTCGAGGTCGAGCCGGGCACGACAAGGAACGAGCACGAGCGTCTGATGCTGCGCTCGCACGGCCGCAGCACCGAGATCGGCGCGTTCCTCGCCGATGCGGAGCGGGCGGAGTTGAAGCGCAAGGTTTTCGATGCGCTCGCGACCGTGAAGGGCGCGGCGCGGTACCGGTAACGCAAAGGGTGAAGGCATGAAGCATTTCGCGAGATGGGCAGGTCTTGCTGCGACGTTCGCGGCGACCGCCGCGTCGGCCGCGCCGCCCCAGCGCTGGCAGCTCAACATGACCCAGGGCGTCACGGAGACCGCGCGCACGGCCTACGAGATGCACATGATCATGCTGTGGATCTGCGTCGCGATCGGCATCGTCGTGTTCGGCGCGATGTTCTACGCGATGTTCAAGTTCCGGAAGTCGAAGGGCGCCGTGCCCGACACGCACTGGACGCATTCGAGCCGCATGGAGCTGCTCTGGACCGTCATCCCGGTCCTGATCCTCATCGTGATGGCAGTGCCCGCGACGCGCGGCCTCATGCTGATGACCGACACGTCGAAGGCCGAGATGACGGTCAAGGTGACGGGCTACCAGTGGAAATGGCGCTACGAGATCGTCGACTACCAGGGCCAGGCGCAGGACGTCAATTTCATGTCCTCGCTCGCGATGACGAGCAACCGCGCGCGCATCCTCGGCTCGGGGCTCGATCCGACCAAGATCGAGAACTACCTGCTCGAGGTCGACAAGCCGCTGGTGCTGCCGACCGACACCAAGATCCGCTTCCTCTTCACCGCCGACGACGTGATCCACGCGTGGTGGGTGCCCGAGCTCGGCTGGAAGCAGGATGCGATCCCGGGCTTCGTCAACGAGGCGTGGACGAACATCGAGCAGGCCGGCATGTACCGCGGGCAGTGCACCGAGCTTTGCGGCAAGGACCACGGCTTCATGCCGATCGTCGTGCAGGCGGTGCCGAAGGCCGAGTTCGCGCAGTGGCTCGCGGCGAATTCGCGATCGACTCCGGCGGCGACGGCTGTGGTGGCGGCGAAGACCCGCTAGCGCAGAAGGCGTCATCCCGACGCAAGTCGGGACCCAGCGCCTGATCGGGCGCTACGAGACACTGGATCCCGGCTTGCGCCGGGATGACGCCTCGAGAGAGAGGCGGGACACGCCTCGAGAGGGGCGGGACACGCCTCGAGCGAGGCGGGACACGCCTCGAAAGGGGTGGCAACGAACAGAGGTACAGGCGATGGCGACCCACGCAGCCGAACACCACGACGACCACGACCACAAGCCGCAGGGCTTCCTCGATCGCTGGCTGTTCACGACGAACCACAAGGACATCGGGACGCTCTACCTCGTCTTCGCGTTCATCATGTTCTGCATCGGCGGCGCGATGTCGGGCGTCATCCGGCTCGAGCTCATGAGCCCGGGCTTGCAGTGGGTGCATCCGGAGTTCTTCAACCAGATGACGACGGTGCACGCGCTCGTCATGATCTTCGGCGGCGTGATGCCGGCGTTCGTCGGGCTCGCGAACTGGATGATCCCGCTGCAGATCGGCGCGCCGGACATGGCGCTGCCGCGCATGAACAACTGGTCGTTCTGGATCCTGCCGTTCGCGTTCCTGATGCTGCTTTCGACGCTGTTCATGGACAGCGGTGCGTCGGCCGGCGGCTGGACGCTCTATCCGCCGCTGTCGATCCAGGGCGGCGACAACGTCGCATTCACGATCTTCGCGATCCACCTGATGGGCATCAGCTCGATCATGGGCGCGATCAACATCATCGCGACGATCCTCAACATGCGCGCGCCGAAGATGGACCTGCTGCAGATGCCGCTGTTCACCTGGTCGTGGCTCATCACCGCGTTCCTCCTGATCGCGGTGATGCCGGTGCTCGCGGGCGCGGTCACGATGCTCCTGACCGACAAGTTCTTCGGCACGAGCTTCTTCAGCGCGGCCGGCGGCGGCGACCCCGTGATGTTCCAGCACATCTTCTGGTTCTTCGGGCACCCCGAGGTCTACATCATGATCCTGCCGGCGTTCGGGATCGTGTCGGAGATCATCCCGACGTTCGCGCGCAAGCCGCTGTTCGGCTACCAGGCGATGGTCTACGCGGTCGCCTCGATCGCGTTCCTGTCGTTCATCGTCTGGGCGCACCACATGTTCACGGTCGGCATGCCGCTCGGCGGCGAGCTGTACTTCATGTACGCGACGATGCTGATCGCGGTGCCGACCGGCGTGAAGGTGTTCAACTGGGTCACGACGATGTGGCGCGGCTCGATGACGTTCGAGACGCCGATGCTGTTCGCGATCGCGTTCGTGATCCTGTTCTCGATCGGCGGCTTCTCGGGGCTCATGCTCGCGATCGTGCCGGCCGACTTCCAGTACCACGACACGTATTTCGTCGTCGCGCACTTCCACTACGTGCTCGTCACCGGCGCGGTGTTCGGGATCATCGCGGCGGTCTACTACTGGTGGCCGAAATGGACCGGCCGCATGTACAACGAGAAGCTCGGCCAGTTCCATTTCTGGTGGTCGGCGATCTTCGTCAATCTCCTGTTCTTCCCGCAGCACTTCCTCGGGCTCGCCGGGATGCCGCGCCGCGTCCCCGATTACAACGTCGCATTCGCGGACTGGAATTACATTTCCTCGATCGGGGCGTTCGGCATGCTCATGACGCTGCCGCTGATGTTCTTCATCCTCTGGTCGTCGCTGCGCTCGGGTGCGCAGGCGGCCGCGACGTCGTGGGAAGGCGCGAAGGGCCTCGAATGGACGGTCGCCTCGCCGGCGCCGTACCACACGTTCCAGACGCCGCCCGACATCGACGCGAGCAAGCTCGCGCACGGCGACATCACCGACGTCGCGGGCGACCATGGCTGATCCGGCGCGCGCGACGTATCCGATCGACGGCGAGATCGGACGGCGGCGAGCCTCGGCGCGCCGGACCGCGCTCGCGATCGGGCTTGTCGCGGTCGCGATCTACGCGGCGTTCCTCCTGTCGGGCGTGTTCGGCGCGCTGTGATCGACGACCGCGCACGCTCGAATGCGACCCTGCTGCGACGGCTGCTCGCGGTCGCCGGCGGCGCGTTCCTGTTCGCGTTCGCGCTGGTGCCGCTCTACCGGATCGCGTGCGAGCAGGTGTTCGGGATCAAGCTCGCCCAGGGCGCAGCGAACGCGAGCCAAGTCGGCGCGATGGTCATCGACCGCAGCC
>DATLNY010000305.1:0-2902 GCA_035536495.1 Candidatus Saccharimonadia bacterium
CTATGTTAGACTTCGCCCGCCTAGCGGCACGCTTTTCTAGCCCTGCCGCGCCCCGAACGCGCTTCGTTTTCCCGAGGAATCCGATGCTCAAGCTTGCCGGGCGGATGAGTCGCGCAAGGCCATCCGCGATCATGGTCGTCGCCGAGAAGGCGAAAAAGCTCAAGGCCGACGGCCGCGACATCATCAGCTTCTCGATCGGCGTGCCGAACTTCCTGCCTGGCGAGCACGTCTACGACGCCGTGCGCCAGGCGCTCATGAAGGACTCGGGCGCGTACGGCTCGAACCGGGGCCGCGACGACCTGCTCGACGGGTTCCTGAAGCACCTCGGCGAGAAGGGCATCACGGGCTACGAGCGAAAGAATCTCGTGACCGGGATCGGCGCGAAGCACGCGCTCTACAACGTCATGACGGCGATCCTCGACGAAGGCGACGAGATCCTGATCCCGACGCCGTACTGGACCTCGTACGTCGACATCGCGGAAATCCTCGGCGCGAAGGTGAAGCTGCTGCACTGCGGGCCCGAGCAGGACTACAAGGTCACTGCCGACAGGCTCGAGGCGGCGCTCTCGCCGCGCACGAAAGTCTTCATGTTCAACAATCCCTCGAACCCGACCGGCATGGTCTACACGCCGGCCGAGGTGCGCGCGATCGCCGACGTGCTGGTGAAATTCCCCGACACGTGGGTGCTGTCCGACGACATCTACAACCGCATGGTGTTCGACGGGCTCGAGTACCTGCACCTCGTCACGGCGCGGTCCGAGCTCCGCGACCGCGTTGCCGCGATCGACTCGATCTCGAAGTCCTACGGCATGCCGGGCTGGCGCGTCGGGCTCGTCGCCGCGTCCGAGCAGCTCGCGCAGGCGATGGTGACGCTCAACTCGAACCACATCACGAACGTGCCCGAGATCGTCACGGCCGCTGCGGCGGCCGCGCTGCACGGCCCGCAGGACGTGCCGAAGCAGAAGTGTGCGGAGTTCCAGAAGAAGCGCGACGAGGTCGTCGCCGCGCTGACCGCGATTCCCGGCGTGAAGTGTCCGGTGCCGCAGGGCGCGTTCTATGCATTCCCCGACGTCTCGTGCGCGTTCGGCCGCACGCACGCCGGCAACGCAATCGACGGCGACATCGCGTTCTGCAACGCGCTGCTCGAGGCGAAGGGCGTCGCGGTGGTGCCGGGCAGCGCGTTCGGCGAGCCGCGCGCGATCCGGATCTCGTACACGTGCAAGCCCGCGGAGCTGACCGAGGGCCTGAAGCGCTTCCAGCAGTTCTTCGCCGAGCTGTCGTGAATCCGGTCGGCAACCCCCGCGTCAAGCGTGCCGCGCAGGTCGCGATGCTGCTCGCGCTGCTCGGCATCGGCGCGCTGATGTGGACCGAAGTCGCGGCCGATTGGCGCAAGCAGGAGCAGCACGACGTGCGCCGCACCAACGCAGAGCACGGCGTCGTCGTGTTCGTCACGGAGTGGTGTGGCTACTGCAAGCGGCTGCAGGCATGGCTCGACGCGTCGGGCGTACCGTATCGCGCGCTCGACGTCGAGAAGTCGGAGGCAGCCGCCTACGGCCAGCGCGCCGCGGTCGGCCGTCACGCCGGCGTGCCGACGATCGTGATCGGCACCGACGTGTTCCAGGGACTGCAGGGCGACGAATTGCGCGAACGACTCGAGCGCGGCGGCTTCACGATGCGCGGCGACCCTTGATGCACGCTGCTGCGCGCGACGCGCGGCGCCAGGAATCCACCGGAGAGAACCTCATGAAAGCTCCCGTTCGCGTTGCCGTCACCGGCGCTGCAGGGCAGATCGGCTACAGCCTCATCTACCGCATCGCGTCGGGCGAGATGCTAGGCAAGGACCAGCCGGTGATTCTGCAGCTGCTCGAGCTGCCGATGGAGAAGGCGCAGGCCGCACTCAAGGGCTGCATGATGGAGCTCGAGGACTGCGCGTTCCCGCTGCTCGCGGGCATGGTCGGCAGCGCCGACCCGAAAGAAGCGTTCAAGGACATCGACTACGCACTGCTCGTCGGCGCGCGGCCGCGCGGCCCCGGCATGGAGCGCAAGGACCTGCTGCTCGAGAACGCGAAGATCTTCATCGAGCAGGGCAAGGCGCTCGAGGCTTCCGCCAAGCGCAGCGCGAAGATCCTCGTCGTCGGCAACCCCGCGAACACGAACGCGTACATCGCGATGAAATCAGCGCCGGGAATCCCGAAGCAGAACTTCACCGCGATGCTTCGGCTCGACCACAACCGCGCGCTGTCGCAGCTCGCGGCGAAGACCGGCAAGCCGGTCGCTTCGATCCGGAAGCTGATCGTCTGGGGCAACCATTCCCCGACGATGTACCCCGATTATCGTTACGCGACGATCGACGGCGTGCCCGCGCCGAAGGCCGTCGGCGACGAGGGCTGGAACCGCACCGAGTTCATCCCGAAGGTCGGCAAGCGCGGCGCGGCGATCATCGAGGCGCGCGGGCTGTCGTCGGCCGCTTCGGCCGCGAACGCCGCGATCGACCACGTGCGCGACTGGGCGCTCGGCTCGAACGGCGAGTGGGTCACGATGGGCGTGCCGTCGGACGGCTCGTACGGCATCCCGAAGGACGTCATCTACGGCTTCCCCGTCACGACCGCGAACGGCGAATACACGATGGTGCAGGGCCTCGAGGTCGACGAGTTCTCGCGCGAGCGCATGGACCTGACGTTGAAGGAGCTCGAGGAAGAGCGCGCGGGCGTCGCGTCGATGCTGGGTTGACGCGTATATCGACCGCCGATTGGTGTCGGTGATCGTACGCGCGTCCGGAGCCCGACGCCTGCACGTGCACGGCGCCCTTTTGAGGGCGTCATTCCCGCGAAAGCGGGAATCCATTTTCACGTAGCGCATCGCCAACATGGATTCCCGCTTTCGCGGGAATGACGGGTAGGGA
>DATLNY010000306.1:0-4368 GCA_035536495.1 Candidatus Saccharimonadia bacterium
CGCTGCGCAGCGAGGTCTACGCCGCGTTCGCGACGCGCGCGTCCGACCAGGGCCCGCACGCCGGGCAGTTCGACAACAGCGGCCGCATCGAGAAGATCCTCGCGCTGCGGCACGAGGCCGCCGTGATGCTCGGCTTCGCCAACGCCGCCGAGGAATCGCTCGCGACGAAGATGGCGCCGTCCTCGCAGCGCGTGCTCGCGTTCCTGCACGATCTCGCCGCGCGCGCGAAACCGATCGCGATGCGCGAGCGCGACGAGCTCGCCGAGTTCGCGAGGACCGAGCTCGGACTTGCGCCGCTCGAGCCGTGGGACGTCGCGTACGCCGCCGAGAAGCTGCGCGAGCGCAAGTTCGATTTCGCGGAGGAAGACATCAAGCCGTACTTCCCGATGGAAGCCGTGCTCGACGGGCTCTACGCCGTCGTCGGCAAGGTGTTCGGCGTCTCGTTTCGCGCGCAGCCGCAAGTCGACGTCTGGCATCCCGACGTGCGCTACTTCGACGTGCTCGACGGCGACGGCCGCGTCTTCGCGGGCCTGTACCTCGACCCGTTCGCGCGTTCGTCGAAGCGCGGCGGCGCGTGGATGGACGTCTGCCGCACGCGCTTCAAGCGCGACGACGCGCTCGATCCGCCGATCGCGTTCCTGACCTGCAACTTCGCGCCGCCGACCGGCGCGACGCCGTCGCTCCTGACGCACGACGACGTCATCACGCTGTTCCACGAGTTCGGCCACGGCCTGCACCACCTGCTGACCGAGGTCGACTACCCGAGCATCGCGGGGATCTCCGGCGTCGAGTGGGACGCCGTCGAGCTGCCGTCGCAGTTCATGGAGAACTTCGCGTGGAAGCGCGAGGCGCTCGATCTGTTCGCGAGGCACTGGCAGACCGGCGAGCGGCTTCCCGAAGCGCTGTTCGAGAAGATGACGGCCGCGCGCTACTACCACGCGGGCCTGCTCCTCGTGCGCCAGCTCGAGTTCGCGCTGCTCGACTTCCGCCTGCACCTCGAGTTCGACGAAGCACGCGGCGGGCGGCTGCTCGAGACGCTCGCGGAAGTGCGCCGCGAAGTCGCGGTCATCATGCCGCCGCCATGGAACCGCTTCGCGCACAGCTTCACGCATGTGTTCGCGGGCGGCTACGCCGCGGGCTACTACAGCTACCTCTGGGCCGAGGTGCTCTCGGCCGACGCGTTCTCGCGCTTCGAGGACGCCGGCATCTTCGATCCCGCGATCGGCGCCGCGTTCCGCAAGAGCGTGCTCGCCGTCGGCGGCTCGCGACCCGCACTCGAATCGTTCGTCGAATTCCGCGGCCGCGAACCCGACGCCACCGCGTTGCTGCGCTCCTACGGCCTCGCCGCCTGAGCCTCGACCGCGTCTCACGCCACCCGCACGATCACTGTAGGAGGGGCCTCAGCCCCGACCGAGGCCCGGGTCGGGGCCGAGGCCCCTCCCACAAAATCCCGTCGCTACACTGACCTATGCGCATCGCGAGCTGGAACGTCAATTCCCTGAAGGCGCGCCTCGACCACGTCACGCGCTGGATCGGCGAATCCGGCGCCGACGTGCTCGCGCTGCAGGAAATCAAGCTCATCGACGAATTCTTCCCGCACCAGGCGCTCGAAGCGGCCCATCCGTATCGCGCCGTCGCGGGACAGAAGACCTACAACGGCGTCGCGATCCTCTCGCGCCGCGAGCTCCACGACGTCCAGTTCGGCATCCCCGGGTACGACGATCCGCAGCGCCGCGTCGTCGCCGCGACCGTCGACGGCGTGCGAATCGTCAACGTCTACGTCGTCAACGGCGAAGCGGTCGGCTCGACGAAGTTCGCGTACAAGCTCGAATGGATGGCGCGCGTGCGCGACTTCCTCGCTGCCGAGCTCGCGCGCTTTCCCGAGCTCGTCGTGCTCGGCGACTTCAACGTGACGCCCGACGACCGCGACGTGCACGACCCGAAGCGATGGAACGAGCGCGTGCTCTGCTCGACGCCCGAGCGCAAAGCGCTCGGCGAATGGCTCGCGCTCGGCCTGCACGACAGCTTCCGCCTGTTCGAGGCCGGCACCGGGCACCACACGTGGTGGGATTACCGCCTGCTCGCGTATCCGCGCGGCTGGGGCTTGCGCATCGACCTCGTGCTCGTCTCCGACGCGCTGCGCGCACGCGTCGTTGCCGCCGGCATCGAACGCGGACCGCGCACCTGGGAGCGGCCGTCCGACCATTGCCCCGTGTTCGTCGAGTTGCAGGCCCGCGCATGAGCGTCGACCTCGACCGCCTGCTCGACGAATCCGAGTACGAAGAGCTCGGCGAGCTGCTCGCATCGCGCGCGACCGGCGACGACAGCATGCTGCTCGACGGCCTGCACGGCCTCGTCACCGCGATCGCGATCGGTCCCGAGACCGTGACGCCCGACGAATGGATGCCGCAGGTCATCGACGACACGCATCCGTTCGAATCGGTCGAGCAGGCCGAGCGCGTCATCGCGCTGATCCTGCGCATGTACAACTCGGTCGCGAGCGACCTCGACGAGCTGCGCTACGAGCCGATCCTCGGCGCGGTCGAGACCGAAGCCGGCGAGCCGACCTTTTCCGCGCAAGGCTGGTGCGAAGGCTTCAGCATGGGCGTCGACCTGCGCAGCGACACGTGGGAAGCGCGCATGAAGGAAGACCGCGAGCTGATGGACCTGCTCGCCCCGATCCTCGCGCTCGCGGGCGACGAAGGCGTGTTCGAGACCGAAGCCGCCGAGGAAACCCCGCCGCTGTCTGAAGCCGAATACGAAGACGCGCTCAACAAGCTGCCGGCGTGCGTCTACGACGTCCAGCAGTACTGGCGCGACCATCCGCCCAGCGCGCCGTTCGCAGCGAAAGCGACGCCGGCGGAAGATGCACCTGCCGCGCCGCGTCGGCGCGGCGGGCGATGGCTGCATTGAACGTTTCACGGAGATGCCGATGACCACCCGACGATTCATGCGTTCGAACAACCGGATGATCGCCGGCGTCTGCGCCGGCATCGCCGAGTATTTCGGCTGGTCGACGAGCGCGACGCGCTTCGGCTACGTGCTGCTGTCGATCCTGTCGGTCGCGTTTCCGGGGATCATCGTCTACGTCGTGCTCTGGCTCGTCATCCCCGAGCGCACGTCGGCCGATTGATCGCGGTTCGCGATGCCCCGCCATGTCGCCCTGCTTCGCGGCGTCAGCCCGATGAACGCGAAAATGCCGGACCTGGTCCGCGCATTCGAAGCGGCGGGCTTCACCGGCGTGCGGACCGTGTTGTCGAGCGGCAACGTCGTGTTCGACGCGCGCGCTGCATCCGAGGCCTCGCTCGAGCGCAAGGCCGAAGCGGCGATGACGAAGGTTCTCGACCGCAGCTTTCACACGATCGTGCGTTCGGTCGAGGCGCTGCGCGCCCTGCTCGACGCGGACCCGTTCGCGCGACACGGCCTGCCGGCGGAAGCCAAACGCGTTGTGACGTTCCTTCGCGATCCGCATCGCGGGAAGCTCGCGCTGCCCCTCGAGCTCGACGGTGCCCGGATCCTCGCGATCGAGGGGCGGGAGGTTTTCACCGCGTACGTGCCGAACGCTCGCGGACCCGTGTTCATGACGTTGATCGAGAAGACGCTTGGCAAGGACGTCACGACGCGCACGTGGGACACCGTCCGCAAGTGCGCGTCGGCGTGACAACATGAAGGCGCGAGCCAGATGGTGTCTGGCGCAAGCGTCTCGACTCATGGTGGTAGTTTCGTTTGACACGGCATATCGAGCGGCGTAAACGAGTCGGGCGCCTGAGGTTCTGAAGCCCACGTCGTGTCCCCCCTCGCAGAAAGGTGCCGCCGATGAGCGACTTCAACCCGACGCGACGAAAGCTCCTCAAGGCCAGCGCTGCGGCGGGTGGCGCGGTCGCCGCTGCGACAGTCATGCACGCGCCCGAGAGCGCGGCCGCCGCGACGACGGAACCCGCGGTCACCGCTGCGGCGCCGACGACGAACGTTCGCCTGCGCGTCAACGGCAAGGAGCATCAGCTCAAGCTCGACCCGCGCACGACGCTGCTCGACGCGCTGCGCGAGCGGTTGCACCTCACGGGCAGCAAGAAGGGCTGCGACCAGGGCCAGTGCGGCGCGTGCACGGTCATCGTCGACGGGCGGCGCATCGTGTCGTGCCTGACGCTTGCGGTGATGCAGGAAGGGCACGAGATCACGACGATCGAAGGTCTCGGCAAACCCGGGAACCTTCATCCGATGCAGGCCGCCTTCGTCAGGCACGACGGCTACCAGTGCGGCTTCTGCACGCCGGGGCAGATCTGCTCGGCGGTGGCGATGCTGGAAGAGATGAAGGCAGGCGTTCCGAGCCATGTCACAGGCGACCTCAATCGGCCACCGGAAATGTCG
>DATLNY010000307.1:0-7851 GCA_035536495.1 Candidatus Saccharimonadia bacterium
GATCGCGAGCGCCTCGAGGCGCAGGCTCGGGGCCGCGACGGCCGGCGCGGCAAGCGCGGGCCGGGCGAATGCAAGATCGCCGACCGGCGCGCGCTCGGCGGCGAGCGGGCGCGTCGCTGCCGGCAGCGCGAGCGCGAGCTCGATGCGCGGCGGCGCGATCGGCGCGGCGGGCCGCGCGTCCGGGCTCACAGTCGCGGGCTCGGAAATCGTCGTTGCGGTTGAAGGCGCGGGCGCGGACGGCACGGCAGCCGGCTCGAATGCGCGCTCGACCGCGAGCGTCGCGACGCGCGCCGCGAGCTCGACTGGCGTCGCGGCGCCGGGATGCGTCGCGTCCGCGCCGCCGACCGCGGCGAGGTTCAGCACGTCGCGCGCGACCGGCTTGACGCTCATGACTGCCGCGAACGCGAGCGCCGCGACGAGCACGGCCTGCGCGCCGAACGCGGGCGCGCCGAAACGCGGCTCCGCGCCGACGATACGGCGGATGCGCCCGAGCAGGTGCCCGCCCGACGCCGCGAGCGCCGGCGCATGCGTCATGCCGCGCAGCTCCTCGAGCCCTGCGAGCGCCTGCGCGTAGTCGACCGGATCGCCGCCAAGGCGCAGCACGAGGTCGTCGCAGCAGGCCTCGCGTTCGTTGCGCACCTCGCGCGAGATCCAGTGCACGACCGGGTGGTAGAACAGCACCGTCTCGACGACGATCTGCAGCAGGTTGACAGCGTAGTCCCAGCGCCGCACGTGCCCTAGCTCGTGCGCGATGACGAGCTCGACCTGCTGCGGCGTGAGCCCGACGAGCACCGACACCGGCAGCACGATCACCGGCGCGATCCAGCCGAACAGGCTCGGCGTCTGCACGATCGCCGAGCGCAGCAGCCGCACCGGGCGCGTCACGCCGAAGCGGCGGCACAGCGCGAGCAGTCGCCCGTCCCATTCCGGCAACGGCTCCGCGCCGAGCCGGCACACCCGGCGCATGCGCAGGTATTGCAGCAGCGCGCGCAGCGCGCAGCCCACGACGCCGAGCAGCCACGCGCCGACGAGCCACGGCAGCCACGGCTCGACCGAGAAGCCCGGCACCACCGCGCGCGACGCCGCATCGATCGTGCCGAGCGCAACCGGTGCGCTTGCGGCGCCTGCTGCGCCTGCAGCCGAGATCGGCGCGAGGTAGAGCAGCGTCAGGACCGGCAGCGCGGCGAGCAGTGCGAGCGCGCCGAGCCCGAGCGCGTAGCGCGACTGCGGCCGCGAATGCGACAGCGCGATGCGGGCGATGCCGTAGGCGGCGCCGACGAGCGCGCCCTGCCAGAGGAAATGCAGCAGCGTCCAGCCGAGCGCGGACACCCACTCGACCGCCTGCGGCACGATCACGAAGCTCATGACCGCCCCTTCTCGAGCTTGGCGAGCAGCGCGCGGATCTCGGCGAGCTCCTGGCGCGACGCGCGCGCGGCATTGCCGAGCGCATGCAGCACGAGCTGCGAGGGCGATCCGTCGAAGACGCGCTGCACCATGTCGGTCAGGAAGCGCTTCTGCGTGAATTCCTTGCTCGAGAACGGGCGGTAGACGTGCGCGCGCTGCGAATCGTCGCGCTCGACCAGTCCCTTCGCGTGCATGACCTGCAGCAGCTTCAGCGCGGTCGTGTAGCCGGCGCCCTCGTCGCGGTACAGCGTCTCGTGGACCTCGCGCACCGTCGAGGGCCCGCGGTCCCACAGCACGGTGAGGATGTCGAGCTCCGCTTCGGTCGGCATCGGCAGGTCGAGCTCGCGTTTCCTGGTCATGGTGCAGCCCCGGCGGTCCTCGTGGACGGCCGGATCATAACGCAAAGACGAAGGCCGTCGTACAAGCTCCGGCGCGGCGTCCCGCAGCGTGGCGCGTAGCGCCGCGCGAGACGGCGGGGTGGCCGAAACAGCAGGCGCGGGCGGCATCCTGCCGGCCGCGCCCACCACTGCGCACGGGGGACGTTCGGGGGGACGCGTGCGCAGCCACCACACACGGGAAGACGGCCGTTCGGCACCAAGCGTCGCATCGCGATGCGGCTCACGCGTTGCGGGATTTGCGCGCTCAGCCGCTCTGGCAAACGATGCCGCCGCTGCCGGAGTTCGCGGCCGGCCCCGGCAGCGTCACCTCCCTGCAGGCCTGGATGCGGCGATTGAGCCGCTCGACCTGCTCGCGCGAGCCCTTGATCCTCGCCATCCGGTCGCCGTAGGTCTCGCAGACCGTTTCCTTGCGGTGCGATCCCGGCAGCAGCCTGCGGTCGCAGACGAGACGTTCCGAATCGCGCTTCGTGAGGATCGCGTTGACTTCCTCCTGCGCGTTGAGCACCGCGATGCGTTCGCGCTCGTCGAGATCCGCGAGCGACGCCTTGCCGTGCAGCACCTCCTGCATGCGCGCGAGCGAGGTCTCGACGCGCGTGCGCTCCTCGCGCGTGACGTACGCGAAGCGCCCGCCGGGCTCCATCTCGTCGCGCAGCACCTCGACGAGCTGGCCGAAGCGGGCCGGCTCGACTTTCGTCCGCGTGAGGTACGGCTCCGGCCCCGCGAGCGCGAGGCCTCCGAGGAGCAGCAGGAACGATCCGATCGAAAGTCGAAAACGAGTCTTCACGACGGCCTCCCAGCGGTTGCGGATTGCGCGCCGAAAGTTAACAACGAAGACTGTCGTACGTCAAGGCCGGTCGACGCGGACGCCGGGGCCGCGGCGAGTGCCGGCGCGTCGCGCGCGGCGTCGACGCTTCAGGACACGGCGAGCTTCGCCTTGCGCCGTTTCACCTTGAGCTCGAGGTATTCGACGATCGCACCCGCGACGTCGACGCCCGTCGCGCCCTCGATTCCCTCGAGCCCCGGCGACGAGTTGACCTCGAGCACGACCGGGCCGCGGCGCGAGCGCAGCAGGTCGACGCCCGCGACCGCAAGCCCCATGACGGCAGCCGCGCGAATCGCGGTCTCGGTTTCCGTCTCGGTCAGCTCGACGCCTTCGGCGCTGCCGCCGCGATGGAGGTTCGAGCGGAACTCGCCTTCGCGCGCCTGGCGTTTCATCGCCGCGATGACCTTGCCGCCGACGACGAAGCAGCGCACGTCGGCGCCCTTGGCCTCGCGGATGAACTCCTGCACGAGGAAGTTCGCGTAGAGCCCGCGGAACGCCTCGATGACGCTGCGCGACGACGAGAGCTTCTCGGCGAGGACGACACCGGTTCCCTGCGTGCCCTCGACGAGCTTGATGACGTGCGGCGGCCGGCCGAGCAGGTTGAGCAGGTCCTGCGTGTCGTCGGGGTTGTCGCCGAACACGGTCGCCGGCAGGCCGATGCCCTGCTCGGCGAGCAGCTGCATGCAGCGCAGCTTGTCGCGCGCGCGCAGGATGCCGTCGGACTTGTTGAGGACGTAGTGCCCCATCATCTCGAACTGGCGCACGACCGCGGTGCCGTAGAACGTCACCGACGCACCGATGCGCGGCACGACCGCGTCGAAGCCCGTGAGCTCCTTGCCCTTGAAGTGGATCGCGAGCCGGTTCGGCACGATGCGCATGTAGCAGCGCAGCGGATCGAACGTGTGGACGCGGTGCCCGCGCTTGCGCGCGGCTTCGACGAGGCGCCGCGTCGAGTAGAGCTTCGCGTTGCGCGAGAGGATCGCGATCTTCATCGGGCGGCAACCTCGCGGCGCGGACGTCCGAGCACGAACGACCGGGACGGGTCGACGACGATGCGCCCGGCGAGCGCCGTGCGCCCGAGCAGCAGCGGGAACAGCATCGCGCGCCGATTGGTGAGGTTGATCTCGATCGGCCACGACTGGCCGCCGAGCATGACTTCACTGCGGATGAACGGCCGCAGCGCGCGGTTGCCGCCCGAGTCCGTGACGTCGCGGCAGTCGATGACCGGCGCCTCGAGGCTGCGCGTGCGCTTGCCGCGGCGCGCGCGCGGCCGCAGCTCGAACCGGACCATGCGCGTGCCTTCGCGTTCGAACAGCTCCCAGTCGTCGACGTGCAGCGACGAGCTGCGCGCGCCGGTGTCGATCTTGGCCTTGACGCGCGGCAGGTCGAGCGCGGGCAGCGCGATCCATTCGCGCCAGCCGACGAGCGTGTGGTGTTGCGCCGATGCGCTCATTGCGATGCCTGGTGGTTCCGCGCGCCCCGGATGCACGTTAGCGAGAAATGCTGTCGGATGGGAGAGCTGGAGGGAGGTTGTTGCAGGCGGGCGCGCTGTCAGGTGGCGCCAGAGCTCTCGCGTCGGTCGCGAAAAACGTTGGGTTTCGCGACAGACCGAAATGGAGCGGGTGATGGGAATCGAACCCACGCTAGCAGCTTGGGAAGCTGCAGTTCTACCATTGAACTACACCCGCTTCGGACGAAGCGTATCGAGCGCGCCGCCGCGCTTCAAGCGCCGGGCTCGCGCCGTCGCGATTGTCGAGCGCGCGCCACCGCCGTAGACTTCGCGGCCTTGTCAGGTGTCGTGGCGTTCGCGCGTCACGGTGAAACGGGAAGCCGGTTCGAATCCGGCACTGCCCCCGCAACGGTAAGTCGATCATGCGTCCCCGATTACGCCACTGCGCAACCGCGTGGGAAGGCCGGGGCCGCTATGCGACGAGTCCGGAGACCGGCCTGACAACGGCTCGAGCACCCGGCTCGGGCCGATCGGCGCATCGCGGCGGGCGATGCCGGTCGCCAGCGCCGCTGCGCGTCCGCATTCCCGCTGCATCGCCCGAGATTCCCGCGGGTGTGCAACTGGGAACTCAGCATGAAAACCTTCCGCCCCACTCCGGTCGCGGTGATCGTCTCGAGCCTCGTCCTTGCGGCGCCGATCGCGGCCGCGCGCGAGGTCGAGCAGCCCGAAGTCGTCGTCACCGCGTCGCGCAGCGCGCAGACCGTCGACGAAGCGCTCGCGAGCGTCACCGTCATCACGCGCGAGGAGATCGAGCGCTCGCAGGCCCCCGACCTCCTCGAGCTGCTGCGCCTGCAGCCCGGCATCGACCTGTTGCGCACCGGCGGACCGGGCCAGTCGACGACGCTGCTGCTGCGCGGCGGCAACTCGAACCACGCGCTGGTGCTCGTCGACGGCGTGCGCGTCGTCAACACGGCGCAGGGCCTGTACGACTTCGCGCACCTGCCGCTCGAGCAGATCGAGCGCGTCGAGATCGTGCGCGGCCCGCGCGCGAGCTGGTGGGGCTCCGACGCGCTCGCCGGCGTCATCCAGATCTTCACGCGCGACCCGGACGGCGTGTCGTTCCGCGCGCGCGCAGGCTCGTACGGCCGCATCGGCGGCGCCGCGAGCTACGGCGCGCGCGGCGCGCGCGGCTCGTTCGGCGTGACGCTCGGCGGCGAGGCGCTCGACGGGTACTCCGCGCAGAATCCGCGCGGCTTCTCGTACGATCCCGACGACGACGGCTACCACAACCGCAACGCGAGCCTGCGCGGCGGCGTGGAGATCGGGACCCAGCAGCTCGACGCGGTCGCGCTCTCGACCGACGCCGACGTCGAGTTCGACCAGGGCGTCAGTGGCGCGATCGACCGCTCCGGCGCCCTGACGCTCGCGGGGCCGCTCGGACCGCGATGGAGCCACGCCGCGACGTTCGGTTCGTCGTGGGGCGAGATCGCGACGCCCGCGTTCGGCGCGCGCTTCGACAGCCGCCGCCGGACGCTCGACTGGCACCACGAGCTCGAGCTCGGCCGCGCCGACACGATCGCGCTCGGCGTCAACCTCGTCGACGAGCGTGGACGCTCGCTCGACACGTTCGCGGGCGTACCGCTCTACGACGAGCAGCGGGACAACCGCGCGGTGTATGCCGGCTGGCGCCGGCAGGACGGGCCGCTTTCCGGGGAGCTCGCGGGCCGCTACGACGACAACAGCGCGTTCGGGGGCGAGGCGACGTTCCAGGCCGCGGCCGGTTGGGACTTCGGCGGTGGTGCGCGATTGTTCGGCTCCGCCGGCGAAGGCTTCCGCGCGCCGAATTTGAACGAGCTGTATTCGCCCGGATTCGGCGGGCTGTTCAGCGGCAATCCGCTGCTCGAACCCGAGCGCTCGCGCAGCGTCGAGCTCGGCTTCGATTTCGCGGCGTCGCCCGCGCATCGCTACGAGCTGCGCGCGTTCCGGTCGCGGCTGCGCGACCTCGTCGCGTTCGAGGGAATGAATTTCGCGGCGATCAACGTGCAACGCGCCGCGATCGACGGTGCCGAGCTTTCATATGCGGGGCGCTTCGACCCGTGGCGGGTCGACCTCAACTACACGTGGCTCGATGCGCGCAACGAAACCAGCGGCGACGCGTTGCTGCGCCGGCCACGCGACAAGCTCAATGCCGCGTTCGGCCGCCGCGACGGCCGCGTCGACTGGGCGCTCGAAGCCGTCGCGGCCGGCGCTCGACGCGATTTCGGCGGCGTCCGGCTCGCCGGTTATGCGCTCGTCAACGCGCGCATCGCATGGGCATTCGCGCCGCGATGGCGGCTCGAGGCACGGCTCGACAACGCGCTCGATCGCGACTACGAGCTCGCCTCGGGCTTCGATACGCCCGGCCGCTCCTGGCTGCTCGCGCTCGCGTACGACGGCCGCTAGGAACCCCGTCCGGGCGCGTTCCGCGCAGGTGGCTCTCGGGTTAACATGGCCCGGAACCAGGGGGCTGGGCACGCGATGGAATCACCGCGGTCGTCGAATCGTGGCTTCGGGCATGAAATATTGCCGAGCCTCAGGGAGCGCGCGCTCGCGCCGCGACCGCGGGCGGCGCTCGAATCGATATTCGCCACGACCTCCTCGTCGCTCGAGCTCGGGCTGACGGCGACCCTCAACGAGCTCGAGCAGCAGCTGTTCAAGCTCGCCGAGCAGGCCCACTCGAACGACGCGCAGAATCGCTGCTTCGAATCGATGCGCGAGGTCCGCCGCGGCCGCGTCGACGTCGTGCCGCGCTTCATGCTGCGGCTCGAGGCCGCGCTCGCGACGATCACCGACGAGCCTTCGTCGCCCGAATTCATGCGCGTGTCACGTACCGGCAAGGCCGAGCTCGCGCTGCTCGATCCCGAGGAGCTCGAGCAGGCGCTCGCACTGCAGGAAGTCGCCGGCAAGGCGGAGATTCGCAACACCTCGGCGCTGTTCCTGCTCGGGCAGCGCTTCGGCGTGCTCGGCGGAATGCCCGCATTCGACGCCGACAAGCTGCCCGTCGGCCCGCATCGCCTTTGCGACTGTCTCGCCGAGGCGGTCCGCTGCATCGAAATCCAGTTCGACCACCGCCTGCTGCTGTTCCGCGTGTTCGACCGCCAGTGCATGCCGGTATTGAGCTCGCTCTACGACCAGCTCAACGAGCTGTGCGTGCGCGAGCGCGTGTTGCCGAACCTGCAGGTGCACCTGCTGTACAAGCGCAACGCGCCCGTCGGCGACAGTAACGCTGCGACGGGCGCGGCTCCGGTGAACGCCGCGGTGAACGCCGCGGTGAACGCTGCGGCGAACGCTCCGGCGGCGCGCGACGCGGCAAGCCCCGCGCCGGCTGGCGCCGCTCGCGCCGGGCTCGCGCTCGGCCAGCCGGAATCGCCGGCGTCGTCGCCGCGGCGCGGGCCCGGCGCACCGCGCGCGGTTTCGGCGGCACTCGCTGGCACGAGCGCCGCGGCGGTCGACACGGCGCCGGCGGGCAACGGGGCGTTCATCAGTCCGATGCTCGGCTGGCCCGGCACGCCGCCGCCGTACCAGCCCGAGCGCCGAGCGCCGACGCCGGAGCGTCCCGGCGCGCTCGAGATGGAGCTGTTCGAGACCTTGCGCGACCTCTTGTCCGGGCGCCGGCACGCGCTCGGCGCGGCCGAGCCGCCGACCGGGCCGAACACGCACTCGCCACGGCCCGAAGACCTGCAAAGCGTGCTCGCGAACCTGCAGACCAAGCCGTCGCCGCCGATCATGATGGGCGG
>DATLNY010000308.1:0-6931 GCA_035536495.1 Candidatus Saccharimonadia bacterium
GCCGCGAGTGCCTGCTCGAGCACGGCGCGCTCGATCTGCTCGAGCCCCTGTCGCGCCGCGAGGTTGCGCGGGTCGAACGCAAGCGCGGCGCGATAGCTCTCGAGCGCGCTGCCCTCGTACGGGTCGAAGCGGCGGCCGAGCGCCATGCGCTGCGCGCCCTGGCGCAGCTGCTCCTGCACACGCGGCAGGATCTCGAGCCGCGCCGCGAGCGCCTCGCGGTCCGGCGCGGCGCCATCGGCCGGGTCGAGCTGCCCGAGCAGCGTGCCTGCCGGAACCGCATCGCCGGAATCGAGCGCGACATGCGCCTGCTCGGCGAGTGCGTCGAGCACGGCGCGGCGGGTCGCGGCCACTGATTCGTTGTCCGGGTCGAGCGCGAGCGCCGCGTCGTACCAGTGCAGGGCGCTGTCGTCCGGCGGCTCGATCAGGTGTCCCGCGACGCGTGCCGCTTCCGCGCGCTCGAGTGCGTCCTCGATCGCGACCCGCGTCGCCTCGGGAACGGAGCCGGGGTCGACCTGCGGCTCCGGGGCCGGCAGCGCATCCGAGGGCGGCTCGCTCGATGCGGGCGCCGGCATGCTCGCCAGCGGCGCGCCCGGCGCAGCCGGGATCGACGCGACCGTCGGGGCACGTTCCTCGATCGGCTGCGGCAGCTCGAGGCTCGGCTTGAGCCCGAGCGCTTCCGGACCGATCCAGCGATACGCGAATGCGAACGCGAGCAGCAGCAGGCCGAGGGCGCCGCCGATCGCGTGCTTGCGTGAAGGAGTGAGTGTGAGCATGCGCCCCCGCGCGCCGCGCGCGCGCCTCGTGCGACCATAGGCGATCGAACGCGCGGCCTGCAAGCCGAGGGTTGCGTTCTTCCCACCTACCGATCATTCCGCTCATGCACGACTGGATCGCCGACGAAACGGCGCTGGCCCGACTTTGTGCGTCGCTCGCACCCTGCGCCACGATCGCGGTCGATACCGAATTCATGCGCGTGCGCACCTACTGGCCCGAGCTCGCGCTCGTGCAGGTCGCGACGCCCCGGCACCTCGCGCTGATCGACCCCCAGGCGATCGCATCGCTCGAATCGCTGCGCGCGCTGCTGGTCGCGCCCGGTCCGCGCAAGGTCATGCACAGCGCGAGCGAGGACCTCGTCGCGCTGGGACGCATCGGTGCGCGGCCGATCGCGAACCTGTTCGATACGCAGGTCGCCGCGGCATTCGCGGGCCTCGGCCCCGGGATCGGCTATCAGCGGCTCGTGCACGCGCTGCTCGGCATCACGCTCGAGAAGGGCGAGACGCGGTCCGACTGGTTGCGGCGCCCGCTCAGCGAGAACCAGCTGCACTATGCCGAGCAGGACGTGTTGCACATGCCGGCGCTGCACGACGCGCTCGTCGCGAAGCTCGAGGCGCGCGGCATGCTCGCGTGGTGCCTCGAGGACTGCGACCGCCTCGCGCGCAGCAGCGATGAAGCGCTGCCGGCCGATCCGCACCACGAGTTCCGCAATGCGTGGCGCTGGCCGATCGAGCGGCAGGCCCGGCTGAAGCGACTGGCCGAATGGCGCGAGCGCACGGCGCGCGCGATCGACCGGCCGCGCCTGTGGGTGTTCGACAACGCGAGCGCGGCGGAGCTGGTGCTCGAGCCGCCCGCCGATGCCGACGCCGTGCGGATCCGGCTCGCGTCGCAACGCTCGTTTCCGAAGCGCGCCGCGGCCGAGCTCGCGCAACTGCTCTCGCAACCCGTCCTCGACGAGGAGCTCGCGCTGCGCCCGATCCCGGAGCCGTTGCGCGGCGACGACGAGCGCCGCGCCGATGCGGTGCGCGACGCGATCGCCGCGAAGGCGACGGCGCTCGACTTGCCGCCCGCGATGTTGCTGTCCCGGCGCGGCATCGAGGCACTCGTACGCGGCCATCGTGTCGTCGAGCTCGACGGCTGGCGTGGCGAGATCCTCGCCGACGCGATTGCCGCGGCACCCGGCCGGTCCATTCCGCGCGACAGCGAGGCCCGGCGAGGCTAGCCAGCCCCTGGACCGCCGTGTATGATCCGCGCCCTTCGCGCTCGAGTTAAGCGGCCGCGAAACGTGGGGCGGTAGCTCAGCTGGGAGAGCGCTGCGTTCGCAATGCAGAGGTCGAGGGTTCGATCCCCTTCCGCTCCACCATATCCCGCCGGCCGGCGCCGCCGTTCTTCGCGGCCAGATCGAAACGCGCGAACAATCTCCGCTTTCGCGTGGCGCTGCTCTCGCCGGTGAGTTTCCCCGTACGAGCGAGCGCGCACAGTAATGAAAAGCCCCGCCGGAGCGGGGCGATGACTCTTCAGCTACGGTCCGAAGACCGTCCCGCGACTACTTCGCGGGTTCGATGATGTTCGGGAACACGTCGCCCATGTTCGGGAACATGTCGCCGACCTTGTGCTCGGACACGTTGTTCGGCATCGACTTCGACGCAAGCAATTCCGCCAGCTTCGGGAATTCGAAACGCTTCATTCATCACTCCTGGGGGGTGTCCGGCCCACGCGCGGACGCGCGCGGGCGGAGCACTCTAGCGGGGGTCGATGGCGAACTCAACCGCAGGCAGCGAAGCCGGCCGTGGGGCTAAAATGGCAATCGGTGCACACGATTCCGCATCGGCCCCGTAGCTCAGATGGATAGAGCGCGCCCCTCCTAAGGGCGAGGCCACAGGTTCGACTCCTGTCGGGGCCGCTCGACTTCGCATTCCTTTCCTCGGCAAAAGTCATGTCCAAGAAGATCCTCGCGACACTCGGCCTCGCAGCCGAGAATCCCGGCACGTACCTCGGTGGCGGCGAATGGAGCACGACGCGCGACGCCGGCGTGCTCGAACCGGTCAATCCCGCGACCGGCGAGGTGCTCGCGCGCGTCCATGCGAGCTCCGAAGCCGACTACGAGCGCATCGTCGTGCGCGCGCTCGAGTCGTTCGTCGCGTGGCGCTCGACGCCCGCGCCCCGGCGCGGAGAAGCGATCCGGCTCTGCGGCGAGGCGCTGCGACGGAACAAGGACGCGCTCGGCTCGCTAGTCGCGCTCGAGATGGGCAAGATCAAGGCCGAAGGCGACGGCGAGGTCCAGGAGATGATCGACATCGCCGACTTCTCGGTCGGGCTGTCGCGCCAGCTGTACGGCCTCACGATGCATTCGGAGCGTCCCGGCCACCGCATGTACGAGCAATGGCATCCGCTCGGGCTCGTCGCGATCATCTCGGCGTTCAACTTCCCGGTCGCGGTCTGGGCCTGGAACGCGTTCGTCGCGGCGGTCTGCGGCAACATCTCGATCTGGAAACCGTCGCCGAAGACGCCGCTGTCGGCGATCGCCGCGCTCGAGATCTGCAATGCCGCGTTGAAGGACGGCGGCTTCCCCGACATCTTCTTCCTGTTCAACGACGCAGGCGTCGAGCTCGCGCAGAAGCTCGTCGACGACCACCGCATCCCGCTCGTGAGCTTCACCGGCTCGACCAAAGTCGGGCGCGAGGTCGGCGAGCGCGTCGCGCGCCGCATGGGCCGCTCGCTGCTCGAGCTCGGCGGCAACAACGCGATCGTCGTCGACGAGACCGCGGATCTCAAGCTCGCGATCCCCGCGATCGTGTTCGGCGCAGTCGGCACCGCCGGCCAGCGCTGCACCTCGACGCGGCGCCTGATCGTGCACGAGCGGATCTACGGCGACGTGCTCGACAAGCTCAAGGGCGCGTATCGCCAGATCGAGAAGCGCATCGGCGACCCGAACCAGGAAGGCACGCTGATGGGTCCGTTGATCGATCGCGACGCGGTCGGTCGCTACAACGCCGCAATCGAGGGCGTGAAGAAGGCCGGGGGCACGATCGAGACGGGCGGCGCGACGCGCGACGGCGGCGGCAACTACGTGCTGCCGACGATCGTCACGGGCCTCACCAACGCCGACCCGGTCGTGCAGACCGAAACTTTCGCGCCGATCCTCTACGTGATGCCGTTCAAGTCGATCGACGAGGCGATCGCGATGCAGAACGGCGTGCCGCAGGGGCTGTCGTCGGCGATCTTCACGCAGAACCTCAAGGCCGCGGAGCAGTACCTGTCGTCGAACGGTTCGGACTGCGGCATCGCGAACGTCAACATCGGCACCAGCGGCGCCGAGATCGGCGGCGCGTTCGGCGGCGAGAAGGAGACCGGCGGCGGCCGCGAATCGGGTTCGGACGCGTGGCGCGCGTACATGCGCCGCCAGACCAACACGATCAACTACTCGGATTCGCTGCCGCTCGCACAGGGCATCAGGTTCGACTTCTGATCCGGGTGGAATGTATTCGCTCGCAAAACCCTTCCTGTTCGCGTTCGACGCCGAGACCGCGCACGGACTCGGGCTGAAGGCGATCGAGGCTGCCTATCGCAGCGGCCTCAATCCGCTGCTCGCGCGCAAGCCCGAGCCGCTGCCGCTCGAGGTATTCGGGCTCGAGTTCGCGAATCCGGTCGGTCTCGCGGCGGGGCTCGACAAGAACGGGGCACACATCGACGCGCTCGGTGCGCTCGGATTCGGCTTCATCGAGGTCGGCACGACGACTCCGCGCCCGCAGGAAGGCAACCCGAAGCCGCGGATGTTCCGCGTTCCCGAGCACGAGGCCGTCATCAACCGGCTCGGCTTCAACAACGACGGAGTCGATGCGCTCGTGCGCAACGTCGAGCGCGCGCGCTACGGCGGCGTGCTCGGGATCAACATCGGCCGCAACAAGGACACGCCGAACGAGCGCGCGGTCGACGACTACCTCCACTGCCTCGCGCGCGTGTACCCCCGCGCCGACTACGTCACGGTCAACATCTCGTCGCCGAACACGAAAGGCCTGCGCGACCTGCAGGACGAGCGCACGCTCGCGCGGTTCGTCGCGACGTTGCGCGAAGCGCAGGAGAAGCTCGGCGCGCAGCACGGCCGGCGCAAGCCGATGCTCGTCAAGATCGCGCCGGACCTCTCCGAGGCCGAGATGGACGGCATCGCCGAAGTCGCAATCGCGACCGGCATCGACGGCCTCGTCTGCACCAACACGACGATCGACCGCGTCGCGCTCGCGGACCATCCGCTCGCCGCGGAAGCCGGCGGCCTTTCGGGTCGCCCGCTGCTCGAACGGTCGAATGCGGTGCTGCGCGGCATGGCCGGGCGTCTCGGCGGCGCGGTGCCGCTGGTCGGCGTCGGCGGCATCCTGCGCGGCGCCGATGCGGTGGAGAAGCTGCGAGCCGGCGCGCGGCTCGTACAGTTCTACACCGGTATGATCTTCCGCGGACCCACGTTGACGGGGGAATGCGTCGCGGCGATCCGTGCGGATGCCGCAGCGAAACGGGGATGAACGCCATCGCAAGCCCGGCCGATGCCGAGACGACGACCTGCCTCGTGCAGGAGAACGCCTCGCTGCGCCGCTACAACACGTTCGGCGTCGACGCGCGCGCGCGCTGGCTCGTGCGCTTGCGCGTGATGCAGGCGCTGCCCGAGGTGCTCGCGCGTCCGCCGTGGGACGGGGCCCCGTTCCTCGTGCTCGGCGAGGGCAGTAACGTGCTTTTCCGCGACGATTTCGACGGCCTCGTCGTGAAGCTCGACAACCAGCGCGTCGAGCTGTTGTCGGAGGACGAGCGCGGCGTGCGCGTGCGCGCCGAGGCGGGCCGCAACTGGCACTCGCTGGTCAACTGGGCGCTCGAACGCGGTTACGCGGGTCTCGAGAACCTCTCGCTGATCCCCGGCACGGTCGGCGCCTCGCCGGTGCAGAACATCGGGGCCTACGGCGTGGAGCTCGAATCGATGGTCGAGGCGGTCGAGGCCTGGGACCGGCGCGACGCCGCGTTCGTAGAGCTTGCGAACGCGCAATGCGGGTTCTCGTACCGCACGAGCGTATTCAAGTCGGGTTCGGCGCTCGATCGATACGTCATCACGGCGGTGCGGTTCGTGCTGCCGCACGCCGCGGTGCCGGTGCTGCACTATCCCGGCGTACGCGAGGAGCTCGTGGCGATGGGGCGCGACACGCCGGGCGCGCGCGACGTTTCCGAGGCGATCTGCAACATCCGCCGCCGCAAGCTCCCCGATCCGGCGCAGCTCGGCAATGCCGGCAGCTTCTTCAAGAATCCGGTGATCGACACGCCGCGTGCCGAAGCGCTGGCCCGGCAGCATCCGGGCCTGCCGACGTACCCCGCGACCGCGGGACGGACCAAGCTCGGCGCCGGATGGATGATCGAGCAGTGCGGCTTTCGCGGCCGCCGCGACGGCGACGCGGGTGTCGCCGAAACGCACGCGCTCGTGCTCGTCAACCACGGGCACGCGACGGGCGCGCAGGTCTGGTCGATCGCGCAGCGCATTCGCGCCGCCGTCGACGCGAAATTCGGCATCGAGCTCGAGCCCGAGCCGCGCGTGCTCTGATCGTTTTCGCCGCCGCCGGCGCCTCGGTCGTTGCAGGAGGGGCCTGAGCCCCGACCACCCGATCGCGATTCCGGTCGGGGCCGAGGCCCCTCCTACAGGGGATTCGAACCTCCGGAAACGCTCGGAAGCTCAGCCGCCCGACAGCGAGAAGTACAGCGTGTCTTCCTTGTTGACCGCGACCGCCTGGCCGAGCGAGACCGTGCCGGTCTTGCGCAGGTGGATCTCGTCGCGGTGCAGCCGCAGCTCCTCGTCCTCGCCGAGCTTGACCCAGGTGCCGTTGGTGCTGCGGTCCGAGATCATGAAGTAGCCGCGCTTGTACTCGATCATCGCGTGGTTGCGCGACACCCACTCGGCATCGATCACGAGGCTCGAATTCGCGTCGCGGCCGAGCGTGAACGGCTGCGAGGCCGGGTCGAGCTCGATCACGCGGCCCCTGTGGCGAAGCGTGAGCTTGAGCCCCGCGATGTTGCCCATGCTGTCGAGCCGGATCGCCCGCTGCACGGTGGTCACGTTCGACGTGTCTTCCTGCCAGATCACGTCGACGATCTCGATCGGCAGCATCTTGCCCGAGACCCGCGCCGTGCC
>DATLNY010000309.1:0-5334 GCA_035536495.1 Candidatus Saccharimonadia bacterium
AGAACCACGAAGACTTCGCCGGCATCGCGATGACCGGCCACGCGAGCGCGGGCCAGAGCTGGAACACCGACTCGTGCGGCCACGGCTCGCACGTCGCGGGCACGATCGACGCGGTCGGCGGCAACGGCAAGGGCGTCATCGGCGTCAGCCCCGGCAAGGCCAGCCTGCACATCGTCAAGGTCTTCGACGGCACGAGCTGCGGCTGGAGCTACGCCTCGACGCTCATCAATGCCGCGCAGAACTGCCAGAACGCCGGCGCGAAGATCATCAGCATGAGCCTCGGCGGCGCGACCAGCAGCAGCACCGAGAACACCGGTTTCTCGAACCTCTACAACGCCGGCATCCTGAGCATCGCCGCGGCAGGCAACGGCGGCAACAGCCAGCTCAGCTATCCCGCGTCGTATGCGAGCGTGATGTCGGTCGCCGCGATCGACAGCAACAACGTCGTCGCGAGCTTCTCGCAGTTCAACAGCGCGGTCGACATCGCCGCGCCCGGCGTCGCGGTGCTCAGCACGTACCCGATCAGCTCGGGCTCGGTCGCGGTCACGGGCCACGGCAGCTTCATGGCAGCAGCGCTCGAGGGCAGCCCGGGCGGCCCGGCGAGCGGCGCGCTCGTCAACGGCGGCCGCTGCACCGCCGCCGGTGCGTGGGCCGGCAAGGCCGTGCTCTGCGAGCGCGGCGACATCGCGTTCTCCGACAAGGTCGTCAACGTGAAGGCCGGCGGCGGTGTCGCGGCGATCATCTACAACAACGTCCCGGGCGGCTTCTCCGGCACGCTCGGCGGCGTCGCCACGACGATCCCGTCGGTCAGCACGAGCCAGGCGGACGGCCAGTACCTCGTCGCGAACGCGATCGGTGCTGCGGCGACGGTCGACGCGCGCACCAGCGCCGACGCAAACAGCTACGCGTACCTCGACGGCACCTCGATGGCGACGCCGCACGTCTCGGGCGTGGCTGCGCTGCTTTGGGGCGCCAAGCCGACCGCGACGAACACCGAGATCCGCGACGCGATGACGAGCACCGCGCTCGACCTCGGCGCAGCGGGTCGCGACAACTACTACGGCTACGGCGCGGTGCGCGCATACAACGCGCTCGAGGCGCTGACGGGTGGCGGCGGATCGCCGAACAATCCGCCGACGGCGTCGTTCACGTCGAGCTGCACGAGCCTCACCTGCAGCTTCAACGGCACCGCCAGCAGCGACAGTGACGGCTCGATCGCAGGGTGGAGCTGGAGCTTCGGCGCAACCGGCAGCACGGTCAGCCACACGTTCCCGGCAGCGGGCACCTACACCGTGACGCTGACGGTGACCGACGACGACGGCGCGACCGGCAGCAGCTCGCAGTCGGTGACGGTCAGCGATTCCGGCGGCGGCGGCGGCATCGCGCTCAACGGGGCGTCGCGCAAGGTCAAGGGCACGGTGCACGTCGACCTGGCGTGGAACGGTGCGACCTCGAGCAATGTCGACATCTTCCGCAATACGTTCAGGATCGTCACGGCGAATGACGGCGCCCATACCGACGCGACCGGCCTGAAAGGCAGCGGCAGCATCAGCTATCGGGTCTGCAACGCCGGGACCACGACCTGCTCGGCGACGATCAACGTCATCTACTGATCGATCCGCGCATCGGCGTAACACTGGGCCCGCTTCGGCGGGCCCTATTTTTTTGGTTTTTCGAGCACCCGGGGGACGAGCGTCCGGCTCAGAACAGCTCGCCCTGCGGCGTCGCGACGCGCGGCGGCCGGAAGCGCGTCGTATCGAGCGCGGTGTCGCGGCGTGCACGGTCGAAGCCGTGCTTCTTCGCGGCGATCGCGAAGCGGCGCGCAATGAGCTGCGCGAACACGCCCTCGCCCGTCATCCGCGTGCCGAAGCGCGGATCGTTGTCGCGCCCGCCGCGGATCTGGTTGACGAGGCTCATGACGTGCGCGGCGCGCTCGGGGAAATTGAGCGCGAGCCACTCGCGGAACAGGTCCTTGACCTCGTACGGCAGCCGCAGCATCACGTACGCGGCGCTGCTCGCGCCGGCGGCGTGCGCGCGCGAAAGGATCTCCTCGAGGTCCTTGTCGGTGATCATCGGGATGACCGGCGCGACCATGACGCCGACCGGCACGCCGGCCTTCGCGAGCGTCTCGATCGCGCGCAGGCGGCGATGCGGCGCCGACGCGCGCGGCTCGAGCTTCGACGACAGCGCGTTGTCGAGGCTCGTGACCGACACGTACGCCTTCGCGAGGCGGTCGCGCGCGAGATCGGCGAGAAGGTCGAGGTCGCGCTCGATCCGCGCGCTCTTCGTCACGATCGTCAGCGGGTGGCGCGTCTCGACGAGCACTTCGAGCAGCTCGCGCATGATGCGGTAGCGCTGCTCGATCGGCTGGTACGGATCGGTGTTCGTGCCAAAGCCGATCGGCTTGACGACGTAGCCCGGCTTCGCGAGCGCTGCGCGCAGCAGCGCCGCGGCGTTGGTCTTCGCAAACAGCTTCGTCTCGAAGTCGAGGCCCGACGACAGGTTGAGGAAGCCGTGGCTGGGCCGCGCATAGCAATAGACGCAGCCGTGCTCGCAACCGCGGTACGGATTGATCGACTGGTCGAACGCGATGTCGGGCGAGTCGTTGGTCGAGATGATCGAACGGGCACGCTCCTCGGTGACCGTCGTCGCCGGGTGCGGGGGCGCTTCGTCGTCGTCGCGATGCCAGCCGTCGTCGGCCCACTCGCCGCGCCGCGTTTCGAACCGGCCTTCGGGATTCGATGCGGCACCGCGGCCCTTGATGCGCAGCGGCGGCGGGGCGGGCGGTAGCGACTCGTCGTTCATGGCCGTGCGGTGAGAACGAGTATAGAACGCCAACCCTGGACCGGTCGAGCCGCAGGGGGCTTCGCACCGCCGCGACGGTGCGCCAAACTCGCGCCGATGCCGGAGGCTCTGCGATGCTGAAGTGGCTGCTGCTCGTCGTTTCGATCGTCGCGTACGGCGCGGCATGGCAGGCGTCGACGCCGGGGGGGATCGGCCTGATGCTGCTGGTCGGCACGATCGCGGCGATCGCGTCGTTCCTCGGTTTCGTCGCGGCCCGTGTCGGGGCCGTCGCACAGTCGCAGTCGAGCCGCGAAACCGCGCTGCTCGTGACCGCGCGGGGTCGCGCCGCCGCCGGCCGCGGGACCGGCGCCGGTGCCGGCACGGGCGCGGGCGCGGGTGCGGCCGCTGCGAGCGGTTACCTCTACGCGGGCGACACGAATCGCGCCGCACGCGCCGATGACGACGCAGCGGCCGATGCCGGTAGCGCCGAGACCTCGGACGGCGGCGGCAGTGACGGTGGTGGCGGCGACTGAGTCGCGCGCCCCGGGCATCCATTCACCGGATCGGGTCCACAATCGCGGGGTCGCCGTCCGGCGATGTCGATGGAGTACTACCGATGTCGATCGAAACCCTGCTCATCATCCTGCTCGTCGGTGGCCTCGCGGGCTGGCTCGCAAGTGTCGTCATGCGCGGCCGCGGGCTCGGCCTGCTCGGCAACATCATCGTCGGCATCGTCGGTGCGCTGCTCGCGAGCTGGCTCCTGCCAAAGCTCGGCCTCGCGATCGGCGGCGGTCTCGTCGCGACGTTCATCAACGCGTTCATCGGCGCCGTGATCCTGCTCGCGCTGATCCGGCTCATCAAGCGCGTCTAGCGACGCGATGGCGTCACGCGTTCCACCGCCACCCGCGTTCGCCGCAGGCGCGCGGGTGTCGGCTTCCGAGTACGTCGCGCGGTATGCCGAATCGGTGCGCGATCCCGAGGGCTACTGGGCGCGCGAGGGACGGCGCCTCGACTGGCTCCGTCCCTATTCGAAGGTTCGCGACGTCAGCTTCGACGCGCACGACCTGCACGTGCGCTGGTTCGAGGACGGCGTGCTCAACGTCTCGGCGAACTGCCTCGACCGGCACCTCGAGCGTCGCGGCGACAAGACCGCGCTGATCTTCGAGCGCGACGATGCGTCGTTGCCGGCGCAGCACATCAGCTACCGCGAGCTGCACGCGCGCGTCTGCCGGTTCGCGAACGTGCTGCGCGCCGAGGGCGTGCGCGCGGGCGACCGCGTCACGATCTACCTGCCGATGATCCCCGAGGCCGCGATCGCGATGCTCGCGTGCGCGCGCATCGGCGCGGTGCATTCGGTCGTGTTCGGCGGCTTCTCGCCCGAGTCGCTCGCGGGTCGCATCCTCGACTGCGGCTCGCGCCTCGTCGTGACGGCCGACGAAGGCCTGCGTGGCGGCCGCGCGATCCCGCTCAAGGCATCGGTCGAGGAAGCGCTCGCGAAGCCGGGGCTCGAGCTCGTGCAGCGGGTCATCGTCGTGCGCCACACGGGCGCCGCGATCGAGTGGAGCGCGCGTGATCGGTGGTACCACGAGCTCGTCGCGGACGCGGCGGACGACTGCGCGCCGGAGCCGATGCCGGCCGAAGCGCCGCTGTTCATCCTCTATACGTCCGGTTCGACCGGCAAGCCGAAGGGTGTGCTGCACACGAGCGGCGGCTACCTCGCGTACGCCGCGCTGACGCACGAGTGCGTGTTCGACCTGCGCGAGGACGACGTCTACTGGTGCACCGCCGACGTCGGCTGGGTGACGGGCCACAGCTACGTCGTCTACGGCCCGCTTGCGAACGGCGCGACGAGCCTCATGTTCGAAGGCGTGCCGACGTGGCCCGACGCGCGCCGCTTCTGGCAGGTCTGCGACCGGCACCGCGTCACGCTGTTCTACACGGCGCCGACTGCGATCCGCGCGCTGATGCGCGAGGGGGACGAACCGGTCCTCGAGACTTCGCGCCGATCGCTGCGCCTGCTCGGCACGGTCGGCGAGCCGATCAACCCCGAGGCCTGGAGCTGGTACCACCGCGTCGTCGGCGAGGGCCGCTGCCCGATCGTCGACACCTGGTGGCAAACCGAGACCGGCGGCATCCTCATCGCCCCGCTTCCCGGTGCGGTCGATGCGAAGCCCGGCTCGGCGACGCTGCCGTTCTTCGGCGTCCGTCCCGCGATCGTCGACCAGGACGGCCGCGTGCTCGACGGCGCCTGCGAGGGTAACCTCGTGCTGCTCGACTCGTGGCCCGGCCAGATGCGCACGGTGTACGGCGACCACGCGCGCTTCGTCGATACGTACTTCCGCACGGTCCCCGGGATGTACTTCACCGGCGACGGCGCACGCCGCGACGAAGACGGCTACTACTGGATCACCGGCCGTGTCGACGACGTGCTCAACGTGTCGGGTCATCGGCTAGGCACCGCGGAGATCGAGAGCGCGCTCGTGTCGCACCCGTCGGTCGCGGAAGCGGCCGTCGTCGGCTACCCGCACGCGCTCAAGGGCCAGTCGGTCT
>DATLNY010000310.1:0-3952 GCA_035536495.1 Candidatus Saccharimonadia bacterium
ACCGCGAACCCCGCCTCGCGCAGCGCTTCGACCAGCACGAAGCGCACGGAGCGGTCGTCGTCGATGACCCAGATGAGAGGCAAGGGCTTAGGGCGAGGGCTAGGGATGAGGGATGAGGTATGAGGGATAGCGCGCCGGTCAATCATGCCGTCATTCCCGCAAAAGCGGGAATCCATCTGCAGTCCCGCTTTCGCGGAAATGACGAGTGGGGGGGCCGCGACATGCGCCCTCGCCCTCGCCCTCAGCCATCAGCCCTCAGCGAGCGGCAGCAGCAACGTGAACACCGTATGCCCCGGCCGCGAGCGAAACGACAGCGCGCCGCCGTGCTCGCGCGCGACTTCCTGTGCGACCGGCAAGCCGAGGCCGGTGCCGTCGGCGCGGCCCGAGACGAGCGGCAGGAACACGCGATTGCCGAGGTCCTCGGGTACGCCGCGACCGTTGTCGATCACCTCGAGGCGCAGCGCGACGCGCACGGGCTCCGCGCCGATCGTGACGTTGTGCTCGGCGCGCGTCCTCAGCCGCACCTCGCTCGAGCCCGACTCGAGCGCGTTGCGGATGAGGTTCCACAGCGCCTGCGCGAGGCGGTCCGCGTCGCCCGACAACAGCGGCAGGCTCGGGTCGTAGTCGCGCTGCACGACGACCGCCCAGCCGGCCTCGGCCTCCGCGAGCAGCCGCACGCGCTCGAGCACTTCGTGCACGTTCACCGGCGCGAACGGGCGCGGCGGCGCGGGATCGAGCAGCCGGTCGACCAGCGCGGACAGCCGGTCGGCTTCCGCGATGATCACGGCGAGGTAGCGTTGCGCATCGCTGTCGACGACGCGGCGCACGAGCAATTGCGCGGCGCCGCGCAGGCCCGCGAGCGGATTCTTGACCTCGTGCGCGAGCCCCTTCAGCGACGCGGTCAGCGCGGCGGGCAGCTCGAGCGCGGGGTCGGCGCCGGGGAACTCCGCGACCGCGTGGAGCTCGAGCGCGCACGCGTGCGGCGCGAGCGCGGCGGGCAGGGCCGTAGCGCTGGCGTCGGCGTAGTGCTCGACGCCGGCCGCCGCCGAGATACGCACGCGCGCGGCCCGGAACGTGCCGCCTTCGGCGAGCGCGCGGGCGACGAGCCCCGACAGCGTCGCCGTGCCACTGCTGTCGAGCTCCGCCGCGGGGCGGTCGAGCAGCCGCCGCGCGCTGACGCCGAGCCAGCTCGCGCAGGCGGCGTTGGCGTAGCGCACGACGCCCGCGCGATCGAGCAGCATCAGCGGCGTCGCGAGCTCGTCGAGCAACGCGACCCGCGGCGGGTCGAGGTTCGGGATGGCGGCCACGCGGCGATCTTAGCCAGCGCGCGGGGTCGCCGTCGGTGCGGCGCCGACGCGCTGATCGCGCAGTGGGGATCGAGCGATGCGCTTCGGAATTTTCGCTGCTGTCGCTGTCGATCGAATCGGCATCGCGCGCCGGTGGCGGGCGCAACTGCACCGGCGAGGAGCCCTGATACGCTTCGTGCATGAGCGCGCAAGCCTCGCTGGAACAGGCCCTCGCGGCGCTCGACGCCGGGCCGCGCGCCGCCGCAGTCGAGCGCATTGCGCGGCTCGTCGGCGAGGCGGTGCTGTCGGGACGGGCCGACTTCGCCGCGAGCGCGCTCGAGCGCGCGCTCGCGATCGCCCCCGCGGAACCGGCGCTGCTGTCGCGTTATGCGGCCGTGTCGAAGCTCGGCGGCGATGACGCCGCCGCGCTGCGCTTCGCGCTCGCAGCACTCGATCTGTCGCCGGGGGATGCGATCGCCGCGGCGCTCGCGGTCGAGATGCTGACCGACCGCATCGAGCTGACGCGCGCGGTGAGCCTCGGCGAGGCCTGCATCGAGCGAGACCCGCGCGCCGGCCACGTCATGCGCGCGCTCGCGCAGGCGTACCTGTTCCAGGGCCGCGCCCACGACGCGCAGAAGATCGCGCTGCGTGCGGCCGCACTCGTGCCCGGCAATCCCGCCGCGGTCGGCGCGGCCTGCCTTTCGAGCCTGTACGACGACACGCTCTCGGCAAGCGAAGTCGCGGAGCGGCATCGGCGGCTCGGGGCGCAGCTCGTGCCGCTGCCGGCGCCGCCTTTCGCCGCGCATCGGCGCGATCCGTCGGCGCCGATACGCGTCGGCTTCGTGTCGGGCGACATCCGCGAGCATCCGGTCGGCCTGTTCGTCGCGCCGCTGCTCGCGGCGTTCGATCGCGGCCGCATCGCGCCGTTCGTCTACGCGCGCGGCGCGGGCGGCGATGCGCTGACCGCGCGCGTGCGCGCGTTGCCGCTCGCGTGGCGCGACACGACCGCGCTCGACGATGCCTCGGTGCTCGCGCGGATCAGGGCGGACCGTATCGACGTGCTCGTCGATCTGTCGGGCCACACGCACGGCGGCCGCCCGCGACTCGTCGCGAGCCGCGCCGCGCCGTTCCAGGCCAGCTGGCTCGGCTATCCGCACGCGACCGGCATCCCGCAGACCGATGCGCTGTTCGCCGATGCGCGCACGGTGCCGCGCGACGACGACGCGGTGCTGCGCCTGCCGGCGTACCTGCCGCTGCCGGCCTCGTACCACGCGCCCGACGTCGCGCCGCCGCCGTCGCGTGGCGGTGCCGCGTTCACGTTCGGCAGCTTCAATCACCTCGCGAAGCTCTCCGACCGCACCGTTGCGCTGTGGTGCGAGGTGCTGCGCGCCGCGCCGCAGTCGCGCCTTGCGCTCTGCGCGCTGGGCCTCGCCGATGCCGGCACGCGCGAGCGCACGCACCGGCGCTTCGCTGCGCGCGGCGTCGGTCCCGAGCGGCTGCTGATGCTGCCCCCGCGCGGCTCGGGCGCGGAGCTGATGGAGTACTACGGCCAGGTCGATCTCGCGCTCGACCCGCTGCCGTTCAACGGCGGCACGACGACCTTGCAGGCGCTCGGGCAGGGCGTGCCGACCCTGACGCTGCCCGGCGCGACGCTGGCATCGCGGATGGGCCTTTCGGTGCTCGGCGCGCTCGGCCTCGACGACGAGCTCGTCGCGACCGATGCCGCGCATTACGTCGCGCTCGCCGCGGGATGGATGCAGCGCGGCGAGCGCCTCGCCGAGCTGCGCGGCGGGCTGCGCGGGCGGCTGCTCGCGAGCGACGCGCTGCACCCCGCGCGGTTTGCGGCTGCATTCGCGGCGTTGCTCGACGGTGCGCTCGAGCGCGCGTGAGCGGCGCTCGAGCGACGGATTCCGGGCGGTCGAGCCTCAGGCTGCGAGCGCGAGCGCTGCGCAACCGATCAGGCAGACCCCCGATGCGCGCTCGAACGCGGCGAGCAGCCGCGGGTCGTCGCTGACGCGCGCCGCGCGCGCCGCGAGCAGGCCGTATCCCGACAGCACGAAGAACTCCGCGACGTTGCCGGTCGCGCCGAGGATCGCGATCTGCGCAGCGACGGGAAGCGTGGATTCCGGCGAGACGAATTGCGGCAGCAGCGCCGTGAAGAACAGGATCGCCTTCGGATTGCCGAGCTGCAGCAATACCGCGGCGCGGAACGCGGTCGCGAACGCGCGATCGGGCGGCGCGGTCTGTGCGACCGCGACGCCGGCCGCGAGCGCGCTGCGCTGCGCCGGCGCGTCGTCGCGCGCGCGCGACGCTGCGCGCAGCGACGCGACGCCGAGCCAGACGAGGTAGGCCGCGCCGATCCACTTCAGCGCCGTGAACAGCGTGGCCGATGCCAGAAGCAGAGCGCCAAGGCCGGCGAGGGACAGGGTCATCGCGGTGAAGTCGCCGAGTGCCACGCCGGCCGCAACGGCAACCGCGACCTTCTTGCCCTGCGTCAACGCATAGCTGACGACGAGGAGCACGGTCGGTCCGGGTATCAGCAGCAGCACGGTCGAGGCGAAGGCGAACGCAATCCAGGTGGCCAGGCTCATGGAAAACTCTCTCAAGACGCGTGTCAGGACCAAGCCGCCGATCTGTTCGGCCGTCAAGGGGTGCTCCATCACAGC
>DATLNY010000311.1:0-3072 GCA_035536495.1 Candidatus Saccharimonadia bacterium
CTGTCCCGGGCAGCGCTGCACGCTGCTGCGCCGCGCCGCGCGCGATGCATCGCCCGAAGTGTTCGCAGGTCCTGCGGCGTTCTCGACCCGCGTGCAATACCTCGCGGCCGGGCGTGATGGCGTCTACGTCGTGGACGGCGAGGACATCCTGCGTATCGCACCCGACGGCCAGGTCGCAAAGCGCGTCGCCGGCCTCGGCGCGCAGCTCATGGGCCTGCGCGTGCTCGACGCAGACGACACGCTGCTCGTCGCAGGCCATGCCGATCGCGCGGTCTATCGCGTCGCGCGCGACGGAAGCGTCGAGGTCCTCGCGCGTTCCGCCCCGCCCTGGGCGCCAAGCGCCGCGCTCATCGCGCGCGACGGCACGCTCCACGTGCTCGAATGGTCGAGCCAAAACGTGGCCCGCGTGCGACACGTCGAGCGCGCGGCGAGGTCGCGCTAGGCAGACGGCGCGCGAATCCGCAACTGCGCGCCGACTGTCAGCCCGAGATCGCGAGCTGCTCGCGGTGATACAGGCGCGCGGTGATGCCCCACAGCAGCGCCGCGAGCGCGAGCCCCGCGAGCATCACGACCGCCCACTCGGCCGCGGACGCCGCTTCACCGCGCAGGACCTTCGTGAGCATCTGGTTCTGTCCGAGGAACGGCACGGCGAGCATCCACAGCTTCGTCTTGACCGGGTTCACCATCAGCAGCATCGTCGGGATCATCGGGAGCAGGAACACGATCGAGAGGTAGCTCTGCGCCTCGCGATAGCTTTTGGCGAATGCCGCGAGCAGCGTCAGCAGCGCGGAGCCGAACAAGACGACCGGCACGATGACGAGGAACAGCTGCGCCGACGCCCGGGTCGATACGTCGAAGCTCATCCTGCTGGCGCCGCCGCCGAACAGCGTCGTGAGCTTGAAGGTGATGAACGTCAGCACCAGCGTCATCAGCGCGAACACGACGGTCGCGGCGAGCTTGCCGCTCATGATCGCGGTGCGGGACACCGGCGTCGCGAGCAGCGGTTCGAGCGACTGCCGCTCGCGCTCGCCCGCGGTCGTGTCGATCGCGAGATGCATGCCGCCGATGAAGCCGAGCATGATCAGGAGGTACGGCATCATCATCAGCTGCAGCCCCGCCTTGCTCTCGGGCGTCGCGAGATCGCGTCGCGCGACCGCGAGCGGCGAGGCCAGCGCGGGATGCACGCCGCGCGCGACGAGGCGCAGCGTGCCGACTTCGCGGTCGTACTGCGCGAGCAGCCGCTCGAGTCGCGCGACGGTCGTTCCCGATTCGAGCGCGCGCGAGGAATCGAGCACGAGGTCGAGCCGCGCGGGTTCGCTCTTGCGCCACTGCTCGGGATACGTCTTCGGAATCGACAGCACGACCGCGTGGTCCTGCGCGCGCACCGCCGCGTCGGCGTCCTTCGGCGCCGGCAGCACGACGACGCCCTCGCCCTCGAGCCAGCCGACGAGGTTCGGCGCGTGCTGCGCGCCGACGACCGGCAGCTCGAGCGGCTTTTCGAGCTTTTCGGTCTGCTTCTTCGCCGCAAAGCTGCCGAGCCCCATGAACAGCAGCGGGAACAGGAGCGGGCCCATGACGAGCGCGATCATGACGGTGCGCCGGTCGCGCAGCGCGTCGATGAGCTCCTTGCGGAAGACGGTGAACACCGTGCTCATGCCGACAGTCCTTCTTCGGTGCCGATCGCCTTGACGAACGCGTCCTCGAGGTTCGACTCGCCGGTCAGCGTGCGCAGCTCCTCCGCGGTGCCGGCCGCGACGACGCGGCCCTTCGCGATCACGACGATGCGGTCGCAGAGTGCTGCGACCTCCTGCATGATGTGGCTCGAGAACAGCACGCAGCGGCCCTCCGCGCGCAGCTGCCCGAGGAAACTGCGCATGCCGCGCGTCGTCATGACGTCGAGCCCGTTGGTCGGCTCGTCGAGGATGACGTTGCGCGGATCGTGCACGAGCGCGCGCGCGATCGCGGTCTTGGTGCGCTGGCCCTGCGAGAACCCTTCGGTCCTGCGGTCGAGGATCTCGTCCATGTCGAGCGCGGTCGCGAGCGCCGCGGTGCGTTGCGCGATCGTCGCGGCATCGAGCCCGTGCAGCTCGCCGAAGTACGCGATGTTCTCGCGCGCGGTCAGGCGCTTGTAGACGCCGCGCGCATCGGGCAACACCGCGAGCCGGCGGCGCACTTCGGTCGGATGCGTCGCGGCGTCGTGGCCGTCGACCCGCACCGTGCCGCGGTCCGGTCGCATCAGCGTGTAGAGCATGCGCAGCGTGGTGGTCTTGCCGGCGCCGTTCGGCCCGAGCAGGCCGGTGATCTCGCCGTCGCGCGCGGTAAACGAGACGCCGTCGACCGCCTTGATCGGCCCCGCCTTGCTCGCGAACTGCTTGTGCAGGTCCTCGACTTCGATCATCGCTACGGCTCCCATCCGTAATAGCCCGCGAACGGCGGGACGTAGGCGAGCGAATCGAGGCACTTCGCCGCAAGCGCACCCGCGTCGGGCTGCTCGATGAAACGTGCAATGAGCTTCGGTGCGCAGCCCTGCCCGAGCACGTTGTGGCCCTGACCCTTGAGGATCAGGTGGCGCGCGTTCGGCAAGTGCTTCGCAACCTCGGCGCCGTAGCGAGGCGGGGTCACGGGATCGAGCTCGCCCGAGAGCAGCAGCACCGGCACGTCGCCGGTCAGCGGCGCGCGGAAATCCGCCGGCACCTCGCCGCGCGGCCACACCGCGCACTGCGCGAGCATCAGCTCGACGAGCGCGTTGCCGAGCGTCGTGCCGGCATCGGCGGCGTCGGCCGTGAGGCGCGGGGCATCCTCGCTGCAGATCACCGAAAGCTGCATGCCGTGCATGATCGATTCGCCGACGAGGCTCGTCAGCATGCGGGCCTGCGCGAGCAGCTCTTCGGGCCGTCCCTGCACGGCTTCGTGCAGCGCAAGCGGCAGCAGCGAGGCGGTGTTCGGCGCATACGCGTACAGGCGCACGACCGCGGCGAGGGTCGCTGCGTCGAAGCGATCCTCGCGCGGCGCGTTCGACTGCGGATCGCGATAGCGCACGAGCCGCGGCTCGGCGCGCGCCTGCGCGAGCAG
>DATLNY010000312.1:0-3549 GCA_035536495.1 Candidatus Saccharimonadia bacterium
CGCACATCGCCTGCAGCAGCGGCGTGTCGCGGATCAGCCGCAGGCCCGCGAGGATCGTGCCGCCCATCGCGCGCTCGCCGCCGGCCTCGCCCCGGCGCCGCTCGGTCTCGCGCGCGTGCGGCGCGAGCGCGACGATGCACAGCAGGCAGACGCCGAGCAGCGCGGCCGACACCAGCAGAAGATTCGCGACGCCGACCTGCTCGACGAAGCGCGCCGTGATGATCGGGCCGAGGAAGCCGCCGATCGTGCCGCCGGCCGCGATGCCGCCGTACAGGCGTTTCGCCTGGATGTTCTGGAACACGTCGGCCATGTAGCTCCAGAACACCGACACCGCGAACAGGTTGAACACCGCGACCCAGACGAAGAACACCGGTCCGCGCCACGGCGCGTCACTGTCGAACGCGTAGTAGAAGCCGACGAGGCACGCGATGAAGAACCCGTAGACGACCGGCAGGAACACGCGACGCGGGAACCGCGCGACTAGCGCGCCATAGACCGGCGTCAGCAGCAGCATGCAGACGAACGTCGCGGTGAACAGCAGCTCGAGACGGTGCACTGCGCCCATTGCGTCGCGGACCGGGCGGATGACGTAATAGCCGGTCAGGAGCGCGAAGAAGTAGAGGAACGACCACGCGAACGCCGACCATTCGCCGGGTTGCGCGTCGATCCATCGGGACTGCTTCGGTGCGGGATGCGTCTCGGCCATCGGCGCGCGGCACGGTATCGGTTCGGGGTGGGGATCGCCAGTGGCACCGCCGTTACACTCGCGCGATGCGGCTCGTCGCGATCCATTTGCACCCGCTGAAGTCCGGCGCGACGTTCGCGCTCGATGCCGCGCGCGTCGAGCGCCGCGGGCTCGAGCACGACCGGCGCTGGCTCGTCGTCGACGCGTCCGGCCGGTTCGTGACCGGAAGGCAGGAGCCGCGCCTCGTGCTGATCCGCGCGACGCCTTTCGCGGGCGGCATCGACCTCGACGCGCCCGGCATGTCGTCGTTGCGCGTGCTCGCACCCGAAGGCAACGCCGATCGCGTCGAAGTGACGGTCTGGGACGACCGCATCGACGCGGCGGCCTGCGACGGCGCGGCGGACGCGTGGCTCTCGCGTGATCTCGGTCGACCCGCACGGCTTGCGTACATGGACGAGCTCGCGCCGCGACCGGTCGATCCGGCATACGCGCGGCCGGACGATCGCGTCAGCGTCGCCGACGCGTTCCCGCTGCTGCTGATCGGCACCGGTGCGATCGACGGCCTCAACGCGCGCCTTTCGACGCCGTTGCCGGTCGAGCGTTTCCGCCCGAACCTCGTCGTCGAGACCGCGACGCCCCACGCCGAGGACGGCTGGGCGCGGATCCGCATCGGCGCGCTCGAGCTCGAGCTCGTCAAGCCGTGCACGCGGTGCGCGTTCACGACGGTCGATCCTGCGTCGGGCACGTTCGACGGCAGCGGCGAGCCGCTCGCGACCCTCAAGACGTACCGGCGCACGCCGAAGGGCATCACGTTCGGCCAGAACGCGATCCCGCGCAGCTTCGGCGAGCTGCGTCTCGGCGACCCGGTCGAGGTGCTGGAGCATAGGCTCTAGCGCCCATCGGCCTACTTCGAGCGCGCACTTGCGTCTGCGGAACCCTTGCCTTGAGCCGTCTCGAATACGACTACGTCATCGTCGGCGCCGGCTCCGCGGGCTGCGTGCTCGCGAACCGCCTGTCGGAGAATCCCGCCACGCGCGTGCTGCTGCTCGAGGCGGGCCCGCGCGATTGGCACCCGTTCATCCACATGCCGGCCGGCATCTCGAAGCTCGTCAACAAGAAGGGCGTCAACTGGGACTACTCGACCGAGCCGGAACCCGGGCTCGGCGGTCGCCGGCTCTGGTGGCCGCGCGGCAAGGTGCTCGGCGGCTCGAGCTCGATCAACGCGATGTGCTACGTGCGCGGGCATCCCGCCGACTACGACGAGTGGGTCGGCCTCGGCGCGACCGGCTGGTCGTGGCATGACGTCCTGCCCTACTTCCGGAAGTCCGAACACCAGGAGCGCGGCGCCGACGCGCTGCACGGCAGCGGCGGGCACCTCAACGTCGCGGACCTGCGCCATCGCAACCCGCTGTCGCAGGTCTTCATCGATGCTGCGCGCAGCGCGGGCCATGCCGAGACGGCCGATTTCAACGGGCCGTCGCAACGCGGCGTCGGCTGGTACCAGGTCACGCAGAAGAACGGCGCGCGCTGGAGCACCGCCGCCGGCTATCTCGCCGCCGCGCGCGAGCGCGCGAACCTCACGGTGCTGACCGGCGCGCGCGCGTTGCGCGTCGTGCTCGACGGCACACGCGCGGCCGGCGTCGAGTACGCGCGTCGCGGCGAACGCGCGATCGCGCACGCGGCGGCAGAAGTCGTGCTCGCCGGCGGCGCGATCAACTCGCCGCAGTTGCTGATGCTCTCGGGCGTCGGCCCGGCCTCGATGCTGCGCACGTTCGGCATCGGCGTCGCCGCCGATCGCGCGGAGGTCGGGCGCAACCTGCACGATCACCTCGACGCCTGCACCGTCGTGCGCTGCACCCAGCCCGTCACGTACGACCGCACCAACGACGTCGCGGTCGCGTTGCGCTACCTCATGTTCCGCGAAGGCATCGGCACCTCGAACATCGCGGAGGCGGGCGGCTTCGTGCGATCGCGCCTCGCGCCGGACGCGCGGCCCGACATCCAGCTGCACTTCGTCCCGGCGATCCTCGACGACCACGGCCGAAACCGCATGCCCGGCTACGGCTACACGCTGCATGCGTGCGCACTGCGACCGAAGAGCCGCGGCCATGTCGCGCTCGCATCGGCCGATCCGACCGCGAAGCCGCACATCCACGCGAACTACGTGTCGGATCCGAACGGCGAGGACCTCGCGACGATGATCGAAGGCGTCCGCGCGGCACGCGAGATCCTGCGCCAGCCCGCGTTCGATCCCTACCGCGGCGCCGAGATCTTCCCCGGCGACGACGTCGAGAGCGACGCGGCGATGGCGGCATTCATCCGCCGCAAGGCCGAGACGATCTACCACCCTGTCGGCACCTGCCGCATGGGCAGCGACGCGGGATCGGTCGTCGATCCGGAGCTGCGCGTGCGCGGCATCGCGGGCCTACGCGTCGTCGACGCGTCGGTGATGCCGCGCCTCGTTGGCGGCAACACCAACGCACCGACCGTCATGATTGCCGAGCGCGCGAGCGACCTCATCCTCGGTCACGTGCGCCTTGCGCAATCGGAGCCGGCGCGCGAGACCGCGCTCGCCTGACCGCGGCTTGTCCGTACCGCCTCCATCCGCTATCCTGCGCGCCCTTCGCAAGAAGGGCTTTTCGGGCGCGTAGCTCAGCGGTAGAGCACTACCTTGACATGGTAGGGGTCACAGGTTCGATCCCTGTCGCGCCCACCAGCTTTCAGCGGAGCTGAAAGCTGGTGGCGAATTTGCCGCAGGCAAATTCGTTACCGCCACTTCTCCCAGATCCCCCGCGCGCTGCCGCGCGCGCATCAGGTTCGGCTTCACCCTGTGCCATTTTCATCCCCACAACCCCCGCGCGCTG
>DATLNY010000313.1:0-9925 GCA_035536495.1 Candidatus Saccharimonadia bacterium
GCCTTCGTGGGGAACGTCCTGTTCCCCACGATTTTCGCAGGGGTCATCCCACCCCGACGCCGCGGATCGATGTGGGCACTGTCGGGAGAGCGCGCCGCGCCCGTCAGCAATCAATCGTGGGCACTCGGTGTCTGGGCACGCGTCTGCGCTCGCAGCATGAGTCGTGCGGAGCGCATCCGCTTTCTCACACGCGCGGAAAACCTCGAGGGCGCTGGTCGCCTTGCCCCGGTTCGGCAGCGTGGCGAACAGGACGTTCGCCACGCAGGCTACAGGGACGTACTTGCGCCGGTGCCGGACCGGGGCAAGGCGACCAGCGCCCTTGCGACCACGCTCGAACGCGGGGCCGAACTACTCGACGCCTTAGCCGAACTGGGTCCCCGCGAAATCCCAGTTGACGACGTTCCAGTACGACTCGACGTACTTCGCGCGCGCATTGCGATAGTCGATGTAGTACGCGTGCTCCCAGACGTCGCAAGTCAGCAGCGCGCGGTCCTGGCCCGTCAGCGGCGTCGCGGCGTTCGAGGTGCTGACGATGCCGAGCGAGCCGTCCGGGCGCTGCACGAGCCAGGCCCAGCCCGAGCCGAACGTGCCGACCGCGAGCTTGCTGAATTCTTCCTTGAACTGCGCGAAGCCGCCGAACGAGCGCTTGATCGCGTCGGCGAGCTTGCCCGTGGGCTCGCCGCCGCCCTTCGGCGACAGTGAGCTCCAGTAGAAGTTGTGGTTCCAGACCTGCGCCGAATTGTTGAACAGCCCACCGCTCGACTTGCGCACGATCTCCTCGAGCGACGCGTGCTCGAGCTCCGTGCCCTTGATGAGGTTGTTGGTGTTCGTAACGTAGGTCTGGTGATGCTTGCCGTGGTGGAACTCGAGCGTTTCGGCCGAGATGTTCGGCGCAAGCGCGTCCTTCGCATACGGCAGCGGGGGCAGTTCGATCGCCATCGGGGGAGCTCCTCGGCAAGGTTCTTAGCGGACTGCGAAGTCTACATGCGCGCCTCCGCTAGAATCGGCAGTCACGTTCCCTCGAGGCAATCCCCATGGAAGTCCTGGACCGCATCCGCGGCATCGTCGACACGCACCCGATCGTGCTGTTCATGAAAGGCACGCCGCAGTTCCCGATGTGCGGCTTCTCGAGCCGCACGTCGCAGGTGCTCGCCGAGGCCGGCGCGCAGTTCCACAGCGTCAACGTGCTCGAGGATCCCGACCTGCGCGCGAACCTGCCGCGCTATTCGAACTGGCCGACGTTCCCGCAGCTGTTCATCAACGGCGAGCTGATCGGCGGCTGCGACATCACGCTCGAGCTGCACGAGAAGGGCGAGCTCGCGAGCATGGTCGCCGAGGCGCAGAAGGCCTGACGATGCGCGAGCTCGTCGCGATGCCGCCCGGATACGTTCCGGCGGCGAACGCGCTCGCCGGTCGCGTCGTGCTCGTGACCGGTGCGAGCGGCGGGCTCGGCGCGGCGGCTTCGCGCGCCGCCGCGCGCGCCGGCGCGACCGTCGTGCTGCTCGGCCGGCGCGTACGCGCGCTCGAGAAGCTCTACGACGAGCTGAAGCTGCTCGGTCAGGAGCCCGCGATCTACCCGCTCGATCTCGAGGGCGCGACGGCGGCCGACTACGACGAGCTCGCGGCGACGATCGCACGCGAATGCGGCGGGCTCGACGCGATCCTCCACGCCGCGGCGCATTTCGAGGGCCTGACGCCGCTCGCGCTGGTCGAGCCCGCGGCGTGGCTGCGCGCGCTGCACGTCAACCTCGGCGCCGCGACGGCGCTGACGCAGGCCTGCGTGCCATTACTACAGAAAAGCGCCGACGCAAGCGTCGTGTTCGTGCTCGACGACGGCGCGCGGATCGAGCGCGCGTACTGGGGCGGCTATGCCGTCGCGAAGGCCGGCCTCGAGTCGCTGATCCGCGTCTGGGCCGACGAGCTCGAGAAATCCACGGTCAGGATCGCGGGCCTGCTGCCCGGCCCGATGCGCACCGCGCTGCGCGCGCGCGCGTATTTCGCCGAGGACCCCGGCACGATCGACGAGCCCGCGGTGTATGCGCCGGCGTGCACGTACCTGCTCGGCCCGGACGGCGCATCGGTCCGTGGCGCCGTGCTCGACGCGCGCCCGCTCGGCAGCGCCTGACGCGCGATGGACACGCTCTCGGCCGCGCTGCTGTTGTTCCTCGTCATGGACCCGATCGGGAACGTGCCGGTGTTCCTGTCGCTGCTCAAGACCGTCGCGCCGGAACGGCGGCGGCTCGTGCTCGCGCGCGAGCTCATCATCGCCCTCGCCGTGCTGTTCGGGTTCCTGTTCGGCGGGCGGTACATCCTCGTCGCACTGCATCTTAGAACCGAGTCGGTCAGCATCACCGGCGGCATCATCCTGTTCCTGATCGGGCTGCGGATGGTGTTCCCGCGTCCCGAGGGGATCTTCGGCGAGGCCGAAGAAGGCGAGCCGTACGTCGTGCCGATGGCGATTCCGTTGATCGCCGGGCCCTCGACGATGGCGACCCTGCTGTTGCTCGGACGCGACGAGCCCGGCCGCGCGGTCGAGTGGTCGATCGCGCTGCTGATCGCCTGGCTCGCAACGGCGCTGATCCTGTTCGGGTCGACCACGCTGTACCGGCTGCTCGGGCCGAGGGTGCTGTCGGCGCTCGAAAAGCTCATGGGCATGCTGATCATCGCGCTCGCCGTGCAGATGACGCTCGATGGCGTTGTCGGGTACCTCGGCGCGGCGGCGGGTTGACCCGATTTTTTGCTGCACCGCGTCGTCAACCTGTCACCAAGTTGCTGTTAGACTTCCGTTAATCATTCCGCTCTGCCTCAGGGGGCACCCGCTGCCGCGGGGGGACGGGATGTTGCGCGTTGTGCGATTCGGAAACCGGTGCAGGGATGGCGCCGCCGATGTCGCTACGCGCGGGAAGGAGCTGCGCGCACCGGCGGGCAGTCCGATCGGCCAGAAATCAACGGAACCAAAGCCCATGTTGAAGCGTAATCGCCTGCATCTCGCGTTGACCGCGCTGCTGACCCTGTCGGTCGCAGCCCCGGCGTTCGGCCAGGCCACGTCGGCCTCGATGATCGGTCGCGTCGTCGACCCGCAGGGCCAGCCCCTCGCGGGCGCCACGGTCGAAATCGTGCACGAACCCACGGGCACGCGCCGCATCGTCACGACCGATGCCGACGGCCGCTACAGCACGCGCGGCCTGCGCGTCGGCGGCCCGTACACGGTCGAGGCAGAGGCCGATGGCCGCAGCGGCGAGAAGCAGCAGGTGTTCCTGCTGCTCGCCGAAACCTCGACCGTCGACCTCACCGTCGCGAGCGAAGGCACCGCGCTCGAGGTCGTCGAGGTCACCGCGACTGCATCGGCCACGATCTTCACGCCCGACAACATGGGCGCGGGCACGAACGTCTCGCGCGAGCAGATCGAGGCATTCCCGTCGATCAGCCGCTCGATCCAGGATTACATCCGCCTCGACCCGCGGCTCGTCCAGACCGACAAGGAGCGCGGCGAGATCTCCGCGGGCGGCCAGAACACGCGCTACAACAACGTCGAGATCGACGGCGTCGGCACGAACGATCCGTTCGGGCTCGAGGCCAACGGCCTGCCGGCGCTGAACCAGCCGATCTCGATCGAATGGATCGAGGAGTTCAACGTCCAGACCTCGACCTACGATTCGTCGGAAGGCGACTTCGTCGGCGCGCGCGTCAACGCCGTGACGAAGTCCGGCACGAACGAGTTCCACGGCGCGGTCTACGGCTCGTACCGCGATGCCGACATGGTCGGCGAGGACGAAAACGGCAACGAGTTCACCGGCTTCGACGACGAATGGACGGCCGGCGCGTATATCGGCGGACCGATCATCCAGGACACGCTGTTCTTCTTCGTCGGCTACGAGCGCTTCGAGCGCAGCTCGCCGGCGCCGGACATCGGCATCGAGGGGCAGGGCCGATCGACTACCGTCGCGATCTCCCAGCCCGAGATCGACCGCATCATCTCGATCGCGAGCGGCCTCGGGCTCGATCCGGGCACGCTCGGCGCGCCGCCGATCGACAACGTCGACGACAAGTACATCGTCAAGGCCGACTGGAACGTCAACGACGCGCACCGCCTCTCGGCGCGCTACAACAAGACCGAGAGCTCGGTGCTCGTGCTGCCGAACTTCGGCGCGACGACCATCTCGCTATCGAGCGCGTTCTACGAGCAGCAGCGCGATTTCGAGAACTATGTCGGGACGCTGTACAGCGACTGGTCCGACGTGCTGTCGACCGAGTTCTCACTGTCGTATTCGGACTACGAGAGCGTGCCGCTGAATTTCACCTCGCAGCCGTCGGTGCGCGTGCGCACCGATGCGCAGAACAATGCCGTGTTCCTCGGCACCGAGCAGTTCCGCCACGCGAACGTGCTCGACGTCGAGACCGTCAAGGCGTTCGGCGCGGCCGAGCTGTTCTTCGGCGACCACACCGTCAAGTTCGGCGCGGATTACTCGGAAGAGGATATCTACAACCTGTTCGTCGAATCGTCGTTCGGGCGCTACGAATTCAGCACGATCGACGATTTCGCGGCGCGCCGTTTCGCGATCTACCAGTTGCGTGCCGCGAACTCGAATAATCCCGACGATGCCGCGGCGCTCTGGACGCTCGAGAACGTCGGCCTGTTCGTGCAGGACTCGTGGGCCGTCAACTACAACCTCAACCTGCTCTACGGCCTGCGCGTCGACACCCCGTCGACGGACGACGAGCCGACGCTCAACACGGTCTTCGAGGGCAAGTACGGGTTCGCGAACAACCTCACGGTCGACGGCAACTCGGTCGTCCAGCCGCGCATCGGCTTCAACTACACGTTCGAGTCCGACCGCCCGACGCAGCTGCGCGGCGGCGTCGGCCTGTTCATGGGTTCGGCCGCGAACGTCTGGCTCTCGAACAACTTCACGAACACCGGCCGCTCGATCACGATCTTCCAGCAGAACAACGGCACCGGCTTCTCGCCCGATCCGGACGCGCAGCCGCGTCCGACCGCGACGCAGCCGAGCATGGACGTCGACGCGCTGGCCGAGGACTTCGAGCAGCCGACCGTCTGGAAGGCGAATCTCGCGATCGATCACGAGCTTCCCTGGTGGGGTCTCGTCGCATCGGCCGAGCTGCTGTTGACGAACACCGAGAACGGCATCCACTACGAGCACCTCAACCTCGGCGACGCGACCGGCCTGATGCCGGACGGCCGCCTGAGCTTCTGGCGCAATCTCAACGCGACCGGTACCGGCGCCTGCTTCGCCGGCGTCGGCGCGACCGGCAGCACGATCGCTTCCGGTTGCCAGCGCTCCCGCGCCGACCCGCGGTTCAACGACGTGCTGCTCGCACGCAACTCGAACAAGGGCCACGGCAAGAACCTCGTGCTGTCGATCGAAAGGCCGTTCGCGGACAACTGGTATGCAAAGCTCGCCTACTCGTACACCGACGCGGAGGAAGTCAGCCCGCTGACCTCCTCGCGCGCGATCTCGAACTGGAACTCGCGCCAGTCGTTCAACCCGAACGAGGAAGAGGCCTCGACCTCGAACTACGAGATCCAGGATCGCTGGACGCTCGCGACGAGCTACCAGGCGCACTTCTTCCAGGATTACGCGACGACGTTCTCGGCGTTCTTCGAGGCACGCTCGGGCAAGGCGTACAGCTACACGTTCATCGGCGACGCGAACGGCGACCGCATCAACGGCAACGACCTGTTCTACATCCCGCGCGCGCCGGGCGACGTGCTGTTCGTCAACGCTGCGCAGGAGCAGGCGTTCTTCGAGTACCTCGAGAGCGACGGCTATCTGTCGTCGCACCGCGGTCAGGTCGCCGGCCGAAACGACGCGTACGCGCCGTGGACGCAGCAGATGGACGTGCGAATTGCGCAGGAGCTGCCGGGCTTCTTCGGCGACAACAAGGCGGAGCTGTACTTCGACATCCTGAACTTCACGAACCTGCTCAACGACGACTGGGGTCATATCGACGAGTTCGGTTTCCCGGGCACGCGTCAGGTGGCTCGCGTCGCCGGTGTCGACCCGGCGACCGGGCGCTACATCTACCAGTACACGGGCACGCCTCGTGACGTGATCCGCCGCGACCGCGTCGGCGAGTCGCGCTGGGCGGTCCAGATCGGGTTCCGTTACGAGTTCTGATCATCCGCGATGAGTCGGGAAACGGCCGGCGCAAGCCGGCCGTTTTCATTTGGGCGTCCCACGCGCGACACTGTGGGAGGGTCTCGAGGCCCGACGGGCGCCGCGGTCGGGGCTGAGGCCCCTCCTACAAACGAAACTGCCGGTCCTGATGGTCAACCTGAGCCTGTTCCGACAATTCCCGCTGCTCGCTTCGCTGCCGCACGCCGATCGTGGCGAGCTGTCGCGCACGGGACGACTCGGCAGCTACCAGCCGGGCCAGGTGCTTTTCAATCGCGGCGACACCGCGAAGACCGTCGTGTTCCTGCTCTCGGGCACGGTTGAGCTGCAGAGCGAGCAGGGCGCCCACCTCGTCGAGGGCGACAAGCCCGAAGCGAAGAATCCGATCGCGCAGGGTGCGCGCCGCGCTGCGACGGCAACCTGCATCAAGCCCGCGCAGGTGCTGTTCATCGATCGCGAACGACTCGACCTCGCGTTGACCTGGTCGCAGACCGGCGGGGTCGAAGTGCTCGACCTCGAGCGCGGCGGCGACGAGGAGGAAGAGCAGGACTGGATGACCGCGCTGCTGCAGAGCCAGTCGTTCCATCGGATCCCGGCCGGCAACATCGCGCAGATCTTCGCCGCGATGCGCCCCGCCGAGTACGACGCCGGCGCGGAGATCGTGCGCCAGGGCGATCCGGGCGATTTCTACTACGTCATCACGTCGGGCCGCGTCGGGATCGTGCGCGACGGCGTCGCGGTCACCGAGCTTGGCGGCGGCAAGTGCTTCGGCGAGGAGGCGCTCGTTTCGGGCGAGCCCCGCAACGCAACGGTGCGCGCGCTGACGAAAGTCGGCACGATGCGGCTCGCCGCGGCGGACTTCGAGCGGCTCCTGCGCGCGCCGGTGCTGAGGGAGATCGGCGTCGACGAGATCCCGAACGACGCGGTGCTGATCGACGTGCGGCTGCCGCAGGAATTCACGCAGGGCCGGCTGCCGGGCGCTTTGAACCTGCCGCTCGTGCGCCTGCGCGACCGTGCGCACGAGCTCGAGCAGGAGCGGATGTACGTCGTCTACTGCGACTCGGGCCGGCGCAGCGCGTCGGCGACGTACCTGCTGTGCGAGCGGGGCTTCGATGCGCGCCATCTCGCCGGCGGCATTCCGGCCGACGAGATGCCCGTGCGCGGCTGACCTGAAAACCTGGAACACGAATGAAGAATCCGAACAAGACCAACGCGAAGATCTCGCCCGTCAGCGGCCTCGACGTCATGTCGCGGCACGAAGTCGCGCGACTGCGCGACGCGACGCAGGGCGGGCTCGAGCAGCTGCTTCGCCGCTGCGCGCTCGCAGTGCTCTCCGGCGGCATCACCAACGACGATCCGCGCGCGATGTTCGAGCGCTACGACGACTTCGACATCCGCGTGCACCAGCAGGACCGCGGCATCAAGCTCGAGCTCGTCAACGCGCCGGCGCGCGCGTTCGTCGACGGCAAGATCATCCGCGGCATCAACGAGCAGCTGTTCGCGGTGCTGCGCGACATCGTCTACGTCGCGACGCAGATCCAGGAAGGCCGCTTCGAGCTCGACAATTCGCAGGGCCTCACGCACGCGGTGTTTGAGATCCTGCGCAACGCGCGGATCCTCCAGGCGCAGCTCGCGCCGAGCCTCGTCGTCTGCTGGGGCGGTCATTCGATCAATCGCGTCGAATACGACTACACCAAGCTCGTCGGCTACGAGCTCGGGCTGCGCGGCCTCGACATCTGCACCGGCTGCGGTCCGGGCGCGATGAAGGGTCCGATGAAGGGCGCGATCATCGGCCACGCGAAGCAGCGCCGGAAGGGCAACCGCTACATCGGCATCACCGAGCCCGGCATCATCGCGGCCGAGTCGCCGAACCCGGCCGTCAACCACCTCGTGATCATGCCGGACATCGAGAAGCGCCTCGAGGCGTTCGTGCGCGTCGGTCACGGCATCGTCGTGTTCCCCGGCGGCGTCGGCACCGCCGAGGAAATCCTCTACCTGCTCGGCATCCTGCTGCACCCGGCGAACGCCGACATTCCGTTCCCGCTCGTGCTGACCGGGCCTGCCGAATCGGCGGCGTACTTCGAGCAGATCGACGCGTTCCTGCGCCTCACGCTCGGCAACTCCGCCGCGCAGCGCTACAGGATCGTCATCGGCGCGCCGGCCGAAGCGGCACGCTGGATGTCGAAGGGCATCGAGCACGTGCGCGAGCACCGCATCCAGACGCAGGACGCGTTCTTCTTCAACTGGAAGCTCAACGTGCTGCACGAATTCCAGACGCCTTTCGCGCCGACGCACGCGAACATGGCGTCGCTGAACCTGCAGCCCGACCAGCCCGCCCACGCGCTCGCCGCGCACCTGCGGCGCGCGTTCTCCGGCATCGTCGCCGGCAACGTCAAGGAGGAGGGCCTGCGCGCGATCGAGCAGCACGGCCCGTTCGAGATCGACGGCGACGCGCGGATCATGCAGGCGCTCGACGCGCTGCTCGCGGCGTTCGTCGCGCAGCAGCGCATGAAGCTGCCCGGCGCGGAGTACCGGCCGTGCTATCGGATCAAATCGACGCGAATCACTGCGGGTGCAGCGACCGCGTAGCCCGCGAGCGGGCTCACCGCCAGCATTTCGCGTCCGGACCCTTTACGCCCGCGCTCGTCATCGAGAGCGGCGTGCACGACGTCCCCTGGGCCTTGTCGGACGCTTGCCCGCCCTGCGCTGTCGCAGTCACCTGGTAGGACGCAGGCGTATTAGCGCCCGGATTCGCGGCGACCACCGTGACGGTCCAGTTGTAATTGACGCCGGCTGTCGCCCCGGCGTCGTCGGGATTGCCGCCGAGGCGATTCCAGTCGTTCGTGTAGCCGGGGTTCTCGGAGCGGAACTTTTCCTGGAATACCGCGATGTCCTGCATGCGCCCGATCGCTTCGGTGCGGCGCGCGCGGCGGATATAGTCGTTGTACGAGGGGATCGCGATCGCGAGGATGATCGCCATGACGGCGACGACGATCATCAGCTCGATCAGTGTGAACCCGCTCACAGTCTTGTGCATGATCGCCTCGCGTCGCGCCAGAGCCCGTAAGTACAGCATGGTAACGGCTCTGCCGAGCACGGCGCGACGGTCCGCGGCCCGCTCTTCCGCTGACCGCGCCCACCCGTCGGGACGCCGCCGACAACTCCGCAGGGCTCCATTACTGTTACGCCACCTTCCGAGGACGTTCCCGGACATGAGACGTGCCGACCTGGGTTTCACGCTGATCGAGCTGATGATCACGGTTGCCGTGCTCGCGGTGCTGCTCGCACTCGCCGCGCCCTCGTTCAGCGACTCGATCGCACGCGCGCGCCTGAAGGGCGCAGCGGACGGCGTCGTGAGCCTCGTCGAGGAGGCGCGCCAGCAGTCGACGCGGCTCGATCGCGACGTGAATCTTTCGTTCCGGGGCTCGGCCGGCAACTGGTGCGTCGGCGCACGTGCCGCCGCAACACCCGCCGTCGGGCAGCCGGTCGCCGCCGCGCCGGCGTGCGATTGCTCGAGCGCCGCGGCCAGTTGCATGGTCGGCGACGCGCAGATGGTCGCGGCGAGCTCGAGCTTCGGGCCGACCAACGGCACCGCGACGATCGACGCGGCCGACGTCGCGGTCGTGTTCGACCGCAAGCTCGGCACGCTGCAGGATTTCGCGACGGCCGGCGCAGTCGTGCTTAGCCAGCCCTCGACCGATCTGCAATTGCAGGTGGGCATCAACGCGCTCGGCCACGCGCGCGTCTGCGTGCCTGGCGGCAAACCGGTGTTCGGAGGGTATCGCACG
>DATLNY010000314.1:0-10793 GCA_035536495.1 Candidatus Saccharimonadia bacterium
CCGGTATCGGTGGCGCACCGGGGAACGGCGGTCCCTACGGCGGCCAAAGCGAACAAGACGACGCCGGCGACGGCGCGGCGGGAGGACGGGGCGGTGATGGTGGACGCGGAGGCGATGGCGGTGGTGGCGGTGGTGGTCCGGCGATCGGCGTGGTCTGTGCCGGGACAAGCACGGTGCAACTCACCGGGACGCAGGTCTTGGCCGGCTCCGCAGGCGCGGGCGGCGCGGGCGGCGCGCCGAACGGTCCCGCCGGGAGCGCCGGACTCGCGCTGCCGGTCTACAACTGTCCGTCGAATTGACGCGCGCCTGCGCGGCGCGGCGTAACCGCGATCCTCACGCCATCAGGCCGAAGCTCTTGAACGTGCGCACGAGGAAGTAGGCGATCAGCCCGGTCGCGGGGATCGTCAGGAGCCACGCCCAGATCATTTTCTCGACCACGGTCCACTTGATCGAGTTGAGCCGCTTCGCCGCACCGACGCCCATGATCGCGGCCGAGATGTTGTGCGTCGTCGAGACCGGGATCCCGTACGCCGACGCCAGCGAGATCATCGTCGCCGACGCGGTCTCGGCACCGAAGCCGTGGATCGGATGCAGCTTCACCATCTTGTGCCCGAGCGTCTTGATGATGCGCCAGCCGCCGGCCGCGGTGCCAGCGGCCATCACGAGCGCGCAGGTCACCTTGATCCACATCGCGATGTCGGGCGACTTGCCGTCGGCGCCGACCGGCGTGTAAAGGAACGACAGCCATGCCGGCAGGTCGTCGAGCTGGCCCGCCGCGGTCGCGCCGAACAGCGCGAGCGCGATGATGCCCATCGTCTTCTGCGCGTCGTTGAGGCCGTGGGCGTAGCCCATCCACGCGGCCGATGCGATCTGCGCCTTGCCGAAGAAGCCGTTGACCCAGCGCGGCTTCGCGATCGTGTGGAGGATTCCGCGCCGGTTCGACAGGAACGAGATCAGCGCGAACAGGCTGCCCATGATCACCATGCCGAGCAGGAATCCGCCGAGCGGCGACAGCACCATCGGCACGACGACCTTCCAGAGCACGCCGGCGCCCTTGTACCAGGGGTCGGCCGGCAGCGACCAGATGATCGCCGACCAGTTGCCGTCGGACGCCCCGAGCGCGGCGCCGCACAGGCCGCCGATCAGCGCGTGCGACGACGACGACGGCAGCCCCTGCCACCACGTGACGAGGTTCCAGACGATGCCGCCGACGAGTGCGCAGATCAGCACTTCGGACGTCACCGAGACGACCGACGTGTCGACGAGCCCCGACGCGATCGTCTTCGCGACCGCGGTGCCCGCGAGCGCGCCGATCAGGTTCATGCCCGCGGCCATCATGACGGCCTGCGTCGGCGACAGCACCTTCGTCGCGACGACCGTCGCGATCGAGTTCGCGGTGTCGTGGAAGCCGTTGATGTACTCGAAGATCAGCGCGATCAGGACGACCGCGATCACGAGGCTCAGCGCGATCGTCATCGGCCGCGCCTCAGGAGTTCTTGAGGACGATCTGGTACGTCACGACCCCGGCCTCGCGGCAGCGATCGATCGCCTTCTCCATGATCTCGAAGAAATCCTTGACGACGAACACCTGCAGCGGGTCGTATTTCCCGGCGTAGACGTCGCGGTAGGTCTCGAGCATCAGGCGGTCGGCCTCGACCTCGATCGCGCGGAGCTTCTCGCTCAGCGCGCGCATCGGCTCGAGCTTCATGCCCTGGCGCAGCAGCCGCACCATCTCGAGCACGACGGTCGCTGCTTCCTCGAGCATCTTCGCGCGCGGCGCGAAGTCGATCGGGCCGACCTTGTCGAGCGCGAGCGCGTAGCGGTCCGCGAACTTCTCGACGACCTTCGGGATCCGGTAGAGCGCGGTGCCGAGCGCTTCGATGTCCTCGCGCTCGAGCGCGGTCACGAAGGTTTCGACGAGCTCGCGGCTGATCGCTTGCGAGATGTCGCGCTCGCGCTGGCGCGCGAGCTTGAACTCGTCGAGCGAACCGCCCTTGGCCTGCGACGAGACCAGCTGGTGCAGTGCCTTCGTCGACTGCAGCGCCGCCTCGGCGCTCTGCTCGAGCAGGCTGAAGAACCTGTCGCCCTTGCCGAAGATCGTCTGCAGAGAAAACATGCGGTTACCCCTGGTAGGCCATCCGGACGAAGTCGCCGGGGAAGCGCGCACCCTATGACAGTTCTGTTGCAGTCGTGTGACGCCCCGGGGCCCGCGTTCAGAGGCCCGATGGGTATGTGTCGGGTGGATCCTCGTCCGCGCGGCCCCCGCTCGCGTCGAGCGGCGCCAGTGCACGGCTCGTGTCGAAGTGGACGACGGCATCGAACTGGCGGTCGATGCGTGCTTCGAGATAGTGGCTGATCCGTTCGCTGCCGGGACGATAGATCACGCCGATCGAGCGCTCGAGCAACGGGCCGGCGAGTGCCTCGAGCGGCTCGCCGCGCCCGAACGGCAGCAGGAACGCGGGTTCGCCGAGCTCGTGGAACAGCCGCTCGTAGCTGCCGGGAAGCGGCGGCTGCACGGCCTTGCGCTGCGGCGGCTCGTCCCAGTTGTCCGCGGCGGTGACGGTGCCGGTGCTCGTCGTGAAGCCGAGCAGGAACGACTCGTCCGCATACTGCTGGCGGACGAGCTGGCCGAGGTTGAGCTCGCCCTGGTCGGCCATCGACGTATGGCGCGCGTCGCCGAGATGCGAGTTGTGAGCCCAGACCGCGAGCTTCGCGCGCGCGCCGTCGCGCTCGAGGTGCGCGACGATGCGCAGGAGCACCTCCATCATGTGCCGGTCGCGCACGTTCCACGAGCTCGCTCGACCCGCGAACATCGAGCGGTAGTAGCGCTCGGCGTTGCGCACGACCTGCGCGTTCTGCTGCGCGTCGAACAGCTCGCGCGGCGTCTCGTCGGTGCTGCGCAGGCGCAGGAGCTCGCGCAGCTGCGCGAGCACGGCGGCCTCGCACGGCGGCGTCAGCTCGAATGCCGCCGCGTGGCCGTACGCCTGCGGGTCCTCGCCGAAGTGGTCGAAGCAGCCGTATCGTTCGCGAGCTCGGCGGGCGGCTTCCGGATCCTCGGCGTCGAGGTATTGCAGCACCGCCGCCATCGAGCGATGCAGACTGTAGAGGTCGAGCCCGTGGAAGCCGACCCGGGCTGCGCGCGCGAGCGTGTCGTTGTGCGCGCGCAGCCACTCGACGAACGCGAGCACGTCGGTGTTGCGCCACATCCAGGCCGGGAAGCGCTCGAAACCCGACAGGGCTTCGCCCGCGTTGCGGTCGTCGCTTTCGCCGCGGACGTAGCGGTCGACGCGGAACGCGTCGGGCCAGTCGGCCTCGATCGCGACGGCCGCGAAGCCGCGCTCGACGATCAGTCGCTTCGTGATCTCGATCCGCGCTCGATAGAACTCGTGCGTGCCGTGCGTCGCCTCGCCGAGCAGCACGAAGCGCGCATCGCCGATGCGATGCAGCAGCTCGTCCCAGGGCCCATCGGGGCCCGATAGCGGCACGAGCGCCGCCCGCACGGCGTCGAGCTCGAGCGGCGACGGGTTCGATCGGGGCACGGAAACCATCGGCGTGACCTCCCCTGGACTGGCGCAGTTGGTGCAACTCTCGTTCCAGCACGCCGACGCGCCACGAAATTCCGTCCGGCGACTGCCCCCGTGCTGCCTGGGCGAATCACGCGGCTGCCGAACGGCGCCGCGCGTCGGCTACGCTCGCCCCATGGAAGCGATGCCCGACATCGGATGGTTCGTCCTCGTGGGCTGCGTCGCGCAGCTGATCGACGGCGCGCTCGGAATGGCCTACGGCACGATTTCGAGCGCGGTCCTGCTGACGCTCGGCATACCCCCGGCGCTCACGAGCGCGACGGTCCACGCCGCCGAGGTCGCCACGACCGGCGCATCGGCGGTTTCGCATGCGGCGTTCAAGAACATCGACCGGCGGATCTTCATCGGGCTCGCGGTGCCTGGCGTGATCGGCGGCATCGCGGGCGCGCTCGCGCTGACGTGGCTGCCGGGCGATGCAATCAAGCCCTGGGTCGCGTCGTACCTGCTGCTGCTCGGGATCCTCATCTTCGTACGCTCCTGGCGCGAGCCCCCGTTGCGGCGCCCGATCACGCATCCGCCCTTGCTCGGCTTCTCCGCAGGCGCGCTCGATGCGTTGGGCGGTGGGGGCTGGGGCGCGATCACGACATCGACGCTCATCATGAAGGGCGTCGAGCCCCGCTACGCGATCGGAACCGCGAACGCGGCGGAGTTCTTCGTTTCGATCGCCGTCGCGGTCACGCTCGGGTTCGCGCTCGGCGCGCTGTACTGGCAGGCCGTGCTCGGCCTCCTGATCGGCGGCGTCCTTGCCGCGCCGTTCGCGGCGTACGCCGCGCGGATGCTGCCGCACCGCGTGATGATGCGGCTCGTCGGCGTCGTCGTGGTGGTGCTGAGCGCGTATACACTCGCGCGCTCGCTATTGGGTCCCGCTTCCACATGAGCGTTCGCGCCACAAGCAATCGGGACGACTTCCACCTGTGATGCCTGCAAGCGAAACGGCGACGGCATTCGCGTGGACCGCAGAGCCGGTCGGTCTCGTCGCGATCGTCGTGTTCGCGCTCGCCTATCTCCTCGTCGTACTCGAGGAGCGCACACGTCTGCCCAAGTCGAAGCCCGTCATGCTCGCCGCGGCGGTCATCTGGGCCCTGATCGCGTGGCGCGCGCTCGCGGAGCCTTCGGGCGCCGACGTCGCGCGCGCGGCGTTCGAGCACGTCTTTCTCGAGTTCGCGCAGCTGTTCTTCTTCCTCGTCGTCGCGATGACTTACGTCTCGGCGATGACCGAGCGCAACGTGTTCGAGGCGCTGCGCGCGGAGCTCACGAGCCGCGGCTTCAGCTACCGGCAGCTGTTCTGGCTGACCGGCGCCGCGGCGTTCTTCCTTTCCCCCGTGCTCGACAACCTCACGACCGCGCTCGTGATGGCGGGCGTCGTGCTCGCGGTCGGCGCGGGCAACGCGCGCTTCGTCGCGATCGCGTGCATCAACCTCGTCGTCGCGGCAAACGCGGGCGGCGCCTGGTCCGCATTCGGCGACATCACGACGCTGATGGCGTGGCAGGCGCACAAGGCCCAATTCTTCGAGTTCTTCAAGCTGTTCCTGCCGTCGCTCGTGAACTGGCTCGTGCCCGCGCTCGCGATGAGCGTCGCGATCGGTCGCGAGCGTCCCGCGGTCGAACGCGACGACGCCGACGTGCGCCATGGCGGATGGGTGATCTGCGTATTGTTCGCCGCGACGATTGCGATCACGGTCGCGGTCAAGCAGCTGCTCGGGTTTCCGCCGGTGTTCGGGATGATGGCGGGACTCGCGCTGCTGCAGCTCTACGCATGGCGCATTGCCCAGGCCGAGCGCCGGACGGACACGGGACTGCTCGCGACCGACCCCGGGCCATCGCTCGGGCACGGCACGCCGGCGCAGGGCTACAGCATCTTCCGCATCATCGCGCAGGCCGAGTGGGACACGCTGCTGTTCTTCTACGGCGTGCTGCTGTGCGTCGGCGGGCTCGCGACGATCGGCTACATGGCGCTCGCGTCGACCGCGTTGTACGCGGGCTGGGGCCATACATGGGCGAATGTCGCGATGGGCGCGCTCTCGGCGATCGTCGACAACATCCCGATCATGTACGCGGTGATCCAGATGGACCCGCCGATGGACCTCGGGCAATGGCTGCTCATCACGCTGACCTGCGGCGTCGGCGGCTCGATGCTGTCGGTCGGCTCCGCCGCGGGCGTCGCGCTGATGGGCGTTTCGCGCGGGCTCTACACGTTCTCGAGCCACCTGCGCTGGACCTGGGCGATAGCGCTCGGCTACATCGCGTCGGTCGCGGTGCATCTCGCGTGGAACGCCGATGCGTTCGCGAACGGCATCTGGCGCTAACCTAGTCGCGCGGCGCCGGCGACGGCGCCCGCCGCGGGGGCGACCGGCCCTGTGACCCCACGAACCTGATGCCGACCGAAATCCTCGTCGTCCTGCTGCTGATCCTCGTCAACGGCTTCTTCGCGTTGTCGGAGATGGCCGTGATGACGTCGCGCAAAAGCAGGCTGCGGCAGCTCGCGACCGAGAGCAAGCGCGGCAAGGTCGCGCTCGATCTTTCCGAGCAACCCGAACATTTCCTGTCCGCAGTGCAGGTCTACATCACGCTGATCGGCATCCTGACGGGCTATTTCGGCGGCGAGGCGATCGCGGCGCGGCTGCAGCGCCAGGTCGAGCTCGTCGATGTGCTCGCCCCCTGGGCGCACGGGATCTCGGTCGCGGTCTCGGTCGGCCTGATCCTGTTCGCATCCGTCGTGCTCGGGGAGCTCGTCCCGAAGCGGCTCGCGATCGTGCGGCCCGAAGTCATCGCGAGCTACGTCGCCGCGCCGATGCGCGTGCTCTCGGCGATGGCGCACCCGATCGTCGTGCTGCTCTCGGCCTCGACCAACGGGCTGCTGCGGCTCCTGCGCGTGCGGGATTCGAGCGCCGAGAGCGTCAGCGAGGAGGAAATCAAGATGCTCGTCGCGGAAAGCGCCGAGCAGGGGATCATCGACGAAGCCGAGCGCACGATGGTGACGCGCGCGCTGACGCTCGGCGACCGTCCCGTCGACAGCCTCATGACGCCGCGGACGCGCATAGCGTGGCTCGACGTCGAGGCGACGCTCGAGGAGAACCTCGACGTCATGCGACAGACGCCCTACTCGCGCTACCCCGTCAAGCGCCGCACCGAAGCCGACGTCGTCGGCATCGTGCAGACGAAGATCCTGCTCGACGCGATCGGCGGCAAGCCGCTCGACCTGTTTCGCGACATGGCCCCCGCGCTGTTCGTGCCCGACACCGCGCGTCCCGCGCACCTGCTCGAGAAATTCCGCGACGCGCAGACGCCGCTCGCGCTCGTCGTCGACGAATACGGCGACATCCTCGGGCTGGTCACGCTCAACGACGTCGCGCTCGCGGTGCTCGGCCGCTATGCGCAGCCGCACGGCGAATCGGGCGAGGCCGCGATCGTCCAGCGCGCCGACGGCTCCTGGCTCGTCGACGGCTCGGTCGCGATCGAGGACCTGCGCGAGCTGCTCGGCGCCGGCGCGCTGCCGCAGGAAGCCGAGCAGGAATACCGCACCGCGGCCGGGATGATCATCGCGCACTTCGGGCGCATCCCCCAGGTCGGCGAGTTCTTCTCGTGGCGCGGCTTCCGCTTCGAGGTCGTCGACCTCGACGGCGCGCGCATCGACAAGCTGCTCGTCTCGCGCACGGTTCCGCCGGAGCCGGACAACATGTGAGCCTGGCGACGAGGGTGGCAGCACAGCCCTCGCCGCGCGGAGGCTTCCCGGTCGGCCGCACGCGCGCGGCGACACCAAGGCTGTTTCTCTGGTCCTCAGGTCGCAGCTCGCCGCGGGACGCCGGCGAGCACTCGGTCGAGCGATTCGGGCTCGAGCGGCTTCACGAGGTGGACATCGAAGCCTGCTTCGGCAGTGCGGCGGCGATCCTCGGGTTGGCCCCAACCGGTGAGCGCGGCGATGTAGGCGCCGGCAGTACGCGGATCGGACCGTATCGTGCGCGCGACGTCGTAGCCGTCCATGCCGGGCATGCCGAGGTCGAGCAGGACGAGATCCGGCGCAAATTCGGCCGCGGCGTCGATCGCCGTCGCGCCGTCGTGCGCGACGCGGACGTCGCTGCCCTGCAGGCGCAGCAGCTCCGCGAGGCTCTCGGCGGCGTCGCGGTTGTCGTCCACCACGAGGATCCGGTGCGGCTGGCTCGCGGCGCGTTTCCCGCGGTCGTTCGCGTTCGCCCCGGCCGAGTCCGCGATGGTTCGCGCCAGCGGCAGGCGCACGACGAATTCGGCGCCGCGGCCGAGCCCCGCGCTGTGCGCGGAAACCTCGCCGCCATGCATTTCGACGAGGTTCTTCACGAGCGTGAGCCCGATGCCGAGCCCGCCCTGCGACCGCATCGCCGCGTGGTCGGCCTGCACTAACAGATCGAACAGCTGCGGCAGCATTTCCGGCGCGATCCCGATGCCGTCGTCGCGCACGCGAACGACGATGTCCGCGCCCTCGCCCACGGCCGTCAGCGAAACGTGCCCTTCCCGATCGGTGTATTTCGCGGCGTTCGAGAGCAGGTTCGCGAACACCTGCGACAGCCGGATCGGATCGGCATCGAGCTCCAGCGGCTCGGGCGGCAACGCGACCTCGAGCGCGTGCGACTGCGCGTCCAGAAGCGGCCGCGCGGTCTCGACCGCGCGCTCGACGACGCTCGCGAGCCCGATGCGCTCGCGCCTCAGCTCGATCTTTCCGCGCATGACGCGCGAGACGTCGAGCAGGTCGTCGACGAGCCGCACGAGGTGGTGCACCTGCCGCTCCATGAGCTCTCGCACGTGCTGCACGGACTTCGGGCTGTCGCCCGAAAGCCTCAGGATCTCGAGCGCGTTGCGGATCGGTGCGAGCGGGTTGCGCAGCTCGTGCGCGAGCGTCGCGAGGAACTCGTCCTTGCGGCGATCGGCATCGCGCAGTGCGTCCTCCATCCGCTTGATCTCGCCGATGTCGGTGTTGGTGCCGAACCAGTAGATCAGCCGGCCGCGGCGATCGCGCAACGGCTCGACGCGCGTCAGGAACGGACGGAACGTGCCGTCCGCGCCACGCAGCGGGAACACCATCTCGAACGGTGCGCCGGTGTCGATCGAGCGCTTCCATCGCTCGATGACATCGGGCAGCACGACCGGGTCGTGCACGCTCGTCCAGCCCCAGCCCTGCATCTCCTCGGGCGTCGATCCGGTATATGCGTGCCAGCGGCGGTTGTACCAGAAGATGTGGCCGTCGGGCTGCGCCATCCACGCAAGCTGCGGGATCGTGTCGGCGAGCATGCGGAATTTCTCCTCGCTCTCGCCGAGCGAAGCCAGCAGCCGCTCCTTGTGGCGGCCCGCCTCGGCGAGCTGCTCGATGCGCCGCCCGAGCTCCTGCTCGAGGTGCTTGCGCTCGGTGATATCGACGAGCACGCCGATCATGCGCAGCGCGCGGCCGTCTGCGCCCGCTTCGGGCCGCCCACGGGCGATGACCCAGCGCTCGGGATGGGCGGGCGCGGCAATGCGGTACTCGGCTGCGTAGTCGGCGCCCGACGCGAGCGAGCGCTCGAGCGCTCCGACGACGCGGTCGCGATCTTCGGGGTGGATCGCTGCGAGGTACCGGTCGAGCAGGCCGCCGTCCGCGGCGTCGGCGTCGAGGCCGAACAGCCGCGCGAGCGACTCGTCGGCGTAGAGCCGGTTGGTCGGCACGTCCCAGGTCCAGGTCGCGATCGCGCCGGCTTCGAGCGCAGCCTCCAGGCGCGCGCTCGCGTGCTCGAGCGCGGTCTCCGCGCGCCGGCGCTCGGAAATGTCCTCGTGCACGAGCACGATCTCGCGCACCTCGCCAGCTTCATCCCTCAACGGGTAGATCATCGCGCCAAGCCAGCGCTTCGGATCCTCATGGCCACTGACGCCGGGGATCGTGACGTTCGGGTCGTACTCGATCGCCGGGATGCGCGTCGCCTCGCCGGCAAAGCCGCGCCGCACGTACGGCATGATCCCCTTCTCGACGAGCTGCGCATCCTCGAGCACGTTGTAGTCGGCGATCTGCTCGAACCGCACGCCGAACAGCTGTTCCCACGCGCGATTGACCTGGAGCGTGCGGCCGTCGGGCGCGAAGATCTGCACGCTGAACGGCGCCTGCTCCATGAGCCCGCGGAAGCGCGCCTCGCTCGCGCGCAACGCGTCCTCGGCCTGGGCGCGCTCGATGAACTGCCCGAGCTGCCCCGCGACGGTCGTCATCGTTTCGAGCAGGTCCGGTTCGGGCTCGCGCAGACGGTGGCTGAAGAACTCCATCACGCCGATGATGCTGTCGGATGCGACCGGACAGGCGAATCCCGCGCGCAGGCCGTCGGCGGCGGCGGCCGCGGCGCGCGGAAAGTTCGGCGCGTGCGCGAGGTCGAGCAGCCACGCCGACTCGCCGCTGGCCCAGCAGCGTCCCGGCAGGCCTTCGTTGCGCGCGAGCACGAGCGCGTGCGTCTCGCGCTCGAACGTCGGGGGCGAGGAGCCTGGCAGGCTCCAGCCGTCGCGGCAGATCAGGCGATCCCTTGCGCGGTCCACGCTCCAGAAGTAGCCGATCTCCCAGTCGAGCGCCGTGCAGACGGCACGCAGCACGCCCGACACCGCGGCCGCCGCGGACTTCGATTGCGCGAGCACGTGGGTCGCCGAGAGCCGCAGGTTGCGATGGCGATCCTGCCGCGCACGCAGGCTGATGTCGCGCAGGTACGCCGTGAACACGGGCGGGCCCGGCAGGGCGATCCGCGTGATCGCGAGCTCGACTTCGAGCCGCGTCCCGTCCGCATGCAGCGCCGGCAACTCGACGCGGCGCCCGATCACCGGCCCCGTCCCGCTGGCGAGGTAGCGCGCCAGTCCGACGCGATGTCGCTCGCGCAGCTCCTCCGGGATGATGAATGACGCGAGCTCCTGGCCGATGATCTCGACGCGCCGAAAACCGAAAGTCCGTTCGGCAGCCGGATTGAACTCGAGCACGCGGCCGCGGTGGTCGATCGTGATGACGCAATCGAGCACGGTGTCGAGGATCGCGCGCGTCCTCGACTGCGCTTCCCGCGCGCGACGCTCCGCGTCGCCGACCGCGCGCAGGATGTGGATCGTCATCGTCGCGTCGCCGCCGGGCTCCGGCACGATCGTCTCGATCTCGATCGGCCGCTCGGCCTCTCCCGCCACTGAAAGCACCGCGTGCACGCGTCCGGGCCCGGGCGTGATCCGCTCGCCACTGGACTCGTCGCCGAGCGG
>DATLNY010000315.1:0-2016 GCA_035536495.1 Candidatus Saccharimonadia bacterium
CGATGCGCGGGATCTCGGCGCATTCGAACGGGTTCCAGACCTGCCGCGCGCTGCACCTGCTGCAGCTCGTGCTCGGCGCGATCGAGACGCCGGGCTCGTTCCGATTCCAGCCGCCGTACCCGATGCAGGTCCCGCCTGCGGCGCGGCCCGGCAAGTCACGCCGCGACAACGGCACGCTCGACGCAGCGCCGCTCGGCTACCCGCAATCGCCCGCCGATCTCGTGGTCGACGCCGACGGCGCGCCGCGCCGCATCGACCACGCGTTTTCGTGGGCTTATCCGCTCGCCGTGCACGGCATGCTCCACACGGTCATCCGCAACGCCTGGGCCGGCGATCCGTACCGGATCGACACGCTGATGATGTTCATGGCGAACATGAGCTGGAACTCGGCGATGAACACGACCGAGACGATCCGGATGCTGACCGACACCGATCCCGCGAGCGGCGAATACCGCATCCCGCGGATCATCTATTCCGACGCGTACGCGTCCGAGATGGTCGCGTATGCCGACCTCGTGCTGCCGGACACGACGTATCTCGAGCGGCACGACTGCATCTCGATGCTCGACCGGCCGATCTCGGACGCCGATGCCGCGATCGACGGCATCCGCCATCCCGTCGTGCCGCCCGACCGCGACGTGCGCGGCTTCCAGAGCGTGCTGCTCGAGCTCGGCGCGCGGCTTCGCCTGCCCGGCATGGCGAACGCCGACGGCAGCGCGACGTATCGCGACTACGCCGACTACATCGTGCGGCACGAGCGCGCGCCGGGCGTCGGCCTCCTCGCGGGATACCGCGGCGTCGACGGCACGCGCTACGGCGTCGGCGAGCCGAACCCGCGCCAGCTCGAGCAGTACATCGCGAACGGTTGCTTCGTGCGGCACGAGGTGCCCGAGTCGGGCCGCTATTACAAGATGGCGAATCGCGATTATCTGGACTGGGCCGCGGCAGCCGGCTTCGTTGCGAAATCCGCCGGTGCGCAGCCCGCGGTCGTGATGCAGCTCTACAGCGAGCCGCTGCAGACGTTTCGCCTTGCAGCGCAGGGCCACGGCGCGCTGCAGCCGCCGGACGCCCATCGCGCGCGGATCGCCGCGCACTTCGACCCGCTGCCGATCTGGTACGAGCCGTTCGAGCACGAGCAGGTCGAGCACGGGGCTTTTCCGCTGCATGCGATCACGCAGCGCCCGATGTTCATGTACCACGCGTGGCACTCGCAGAATCGCATGCTGAGGCAGATCGCCGCGCGCAACTTCCTCTACCTCCATCCCGCGACGGCCCACGCCCACGGGCTCGCCGACGACGACTGGGCGCACGTCGATTCGCACCACGGCCGCATCAAGGTCCAGGTGCGCCGGCACGACGGCGTCGAGCCCGGAACGGTCTGGACCTGGAATGCGATCGGCAAGCGTCGCGGCGCATGGGCGCTCAAGCACGACGCGCCCGAGGGCGAGCGCGGCTTCCTGCTCAACCATCTCATCTCCGACGCGCTGCCGCGCGGCGTCTACGCGAACGCCGACCCGATCACGGGACAGGCCGCGTGGTACGACCTGCGCGTGCGCCTCGCGAAAGCCGATGCGGGTGCTGCGGTTGCCGAGCCGCAGTTCCCGGCGCTGCCGACGCGATGACCGACCTGCCGCCGCCGTCGCCGAGGAAGCTCGGTCTCGTCATCGACCTCGACACCTGCGTCGGCTGCCACGCATGCGCGGTTGCGTGCAAGGAATGGAACGACCGCGGCCAGTTCGGACCGCTCGTCGACGAGGATCCGCGTGGGCGCGAGCCGCTCGGCGTCTGGCTCAATCGCGTGCACACTTACGAAGTCGATGCGCCGCAGGCGAGGCTGACGGTGCATTTTCCGCGCTCGTGCCTGCACTGCGAGACACCCGACTGCGTGACGGTCTGTCCGACCGGCGCGAGCTACAAGCGCGCCGAGGACGGCATCGTGCTCGTCGACGAGGACCTGTGCATCGGCTGCAAGCTCTGCTCGTGGGCGTGCCCGTACGGCGCGCGCGAGTACAGCGA
>DATLNY010000316.1:0-9074 GCA_035536495.1 Candidatus Saccharimonadia bacterium
GCGATCGGCATCGACCTCGTCATCGTCGTGCTCGGCGTCGTGATCGGCATCCAGGTGTCGAACTGGAACCAGCGGCGCGTCGTCGACCAGCAGGCCGCTGCGTTCACCGAGCACCTCAAGGCCGACCTGCGCGAGGAAGACTGGGCCTACCAGTTGATGATCGTCTACTACCGCGAGGTGCGCGCGCATGCGGAGCTTGCGGTCGGCGCGCTCGACGGCACGGCGCCACTGCCCGACGAAGCGCTGCTGATCAGCGCCTACCGCGCCACGCAGTACAAGCAGCGGTTGCGCCGCCGCTCGACCTACGATGAGCTGATCTCGACCGGCACGATCGGGTTGATCCGCGACCGGACGCTGCGCGACACGGCGATGCGGCTGTTCAACAGCCAGACCATCGACCGCATTGTTCTGGAGGGCGTGGAGTCGCGTTACCGCGAGGCGTTCCGCATGGCGCTGCCGAACGCGGTCCAGCGCGCGCTCGGCGAGCATTGCGGTGATCGGATCATCAAGCCCGGCGACTACGCGCTCGCCGGCGTGCTCGATTATCCGTGCACGACGGGGCTCGCCGGACCGGCGATCGCCGACGCGGCGAGCGCGCTTCGGTCACGGCCTGACCTCGTGCCGCTGCTGCGCGTGCGGATCGCCGACCTCGATACCCGCCTGTACGACATGACCCGAAGCAATCAGGACATTCTCGAGAACCTTCGCGCGATCGCGAAAGAGAAGCACTGAACGTGGGCCTCCAGCGCGCGGGCTCGACGACCGGTCAAAGCGACTCGTAGATGAAGCCGACGAGCTGGTCGGGCTTGATGAACGCATTTCCCAGCTCCTCGTCGAATTCCGCGGTCGGTTTCGCGGCACGTACCTCGGCGAGGGTCTTGCCTTCCGCCTTCAGCGCTGCAATCCGATCCCGGAATCCGCCGAGCATCGTGCGATACGCAGCCAGCTCGGCGCGGCTCGACAAGGCGCCGTGTCCCGGCACGATCCGCGTGTCCGCGTTTGCCAGCGCCAGCCCCTTGTCGATCGCTGCGAGGAAGCCGTCGATCGTGCCGCCGGAGCTCGTGTCGATGAACGGGTACAGCCCGTTGAAGTACACGTCCCCCATGTGCAGCACGTTCGCCTGCTCGAAGTAGACCAGCGCGTCGCCGTCGGTATGGGCGTCCGCAACGTGGATGATGCGCGCCGTCTGTCCGTTGAGATGCAGGCTGGTCTCGGTGGTGAAGGTGACGACCGGCAACGCGGCGGCGGGCGAGGGCGGCACCTTCGACTCGAGCGCGGCGATGAACTGCTCCGTGCTCATGCGCTTGCGCACGTTGTCGTGCGCGACGATGACGCTGCCGCCGAGCCCGAAGCTCTCGTTGCCGCCGGTATGGTCGCCATGCCAGTGCGTGTTGATGACGAAGCGCACCGGCTTGTCGCCGAGCGCCTTCAGCGCAGCGCGTATCGCATCGGACGCCGGCGCGTACTGGTCATCGACGATATAGATGCCGTCGGGGCCAACCGAGGCCACGGTATTGCCGCCCTGGCCCACGAGGAAGTACAGGCCGTCGCGGATCGCGGTGCTCTTGATCGCGGACTGCTTTTCCGCGTCCTGCGCGACCGCGGTCGAAGCAAGGCAATACAACGCTGCAAGCGCAATTCGTCGCATGGCGCGGTCAACTCCGGTCAAGAGGGGGCAAAGGCCGTGAATCGTACGCCAGGGCAGGGATCCGCGCGCAGGAGCGTGCGCGATCGGCGCATTCATTCCGAGCGCCAGTCGCCACGCGTGATCACGGATTCGCGCAACACCGAAAGCCCGTGCCGAAGTCGAAGTGCCCGGTGTCGTGCGCGGTCGTCGCGTACAAGCATCCGGAACCGTTGGTGGCCGTGTCGACGTAGTAGCCGCCGCGAAACGTACCTGCGGGATCCGCGGTCCATTCGTGCAGGTTCCCCATCAGGTCGTGGACGCCCTCGGCGCTGACGCAGGCAGCGTTGGTGCCGGCGCGATCGAGGCTCGCCTCGAGCTGGTTCAGGCACGGGTGCGCGAGCTGCGAAAACACCGAAGGATCGCTCGAGCCGAAGTACTCGACGGCCGGGTGCGTCGCGCGAGCGTCATTGCAGACGCCCGGCATGCGCGTGTTGCCGTACGGAAATGTCGTATTCGACGGGCCGCGGCAGGCGCGCAGCCACTCGCTGTCGGAGCACAGTCGCTTGCCGGCGTTCTCGCATGCAATTGCCGCCTGCGCGCCGCTGATGTAGCCCTGTGGTACGGCGAAGCGCGCCGAGAGCGCGCGAACGGACGTGCTACCGGGATTACGGAACGGCGACCATGGTGTTGCGATCAGGCCGGAAGAATCGAGCAATGCGCTTTCGTATCGATCGATGCAAAAGCCGGCCACCGGGACCATACCGGCCGCACACCCGCCGCTGCCCGGTTCTTCTGCGATGCCACGGTTCGGCTGTGGATCGTCGGAAACCGAGCAGGCAAAGTCTTCGAAGCCGTGCGCATGTACGGGGTCAGTGGCCGCGACGACGGGAAGCGCCGCGACGAGCGCGACGAGTGCGAGTCCCCCGGGAACGAAAGCACGAACCATGCGGCGTCCTCCGGGATCCATCGTAGTCGATCCGCGTCAACCATTTCCTCGCGTCGCCACGGTCAGGAGCGCCCCGTCAGTCGAGCTCGAACACGACGTTGAGCGTGATCCCGTGCGCCTGCTCGCCGGGCATGATCGGCGTTTGCGCGGAATCCTGCGCCATTTCGGCCTTCGCCATCATCATCGGGCGCGGCGGCTCGAAGCCGCCGCCGGTCTCGTCGATGCTGACGATACGGGCGACCTTCAGGCCGAGGGACTTCGCGTACATCGCCGCACGCGTGCGCGCGTTCTCGAGCGCGACCTGGCGTGCTTCGTCGAGGGCGGCCTCTGGCTTGTCGAGCGTGAAGCTTGGACCGTCGATCTGGTTCGCGCCCTGCGAGACGAACGCATCGAGCACCTCGCCGACCTTCGATACGTCGCGCACTTTCACGCTGACGCGGTTGTGCGCCTGGTAGCCGTTGAGCTTCGGCGGCTGGTTCTCGACGTACTGGTACTGCGGCTGCAGGCTGACGCCGGTCGTCTGCACGTCCTTGTCGGCGATGCCGGCCTTGCGCACGGCGGCGATCACACGCTCCATCTGCGCGGCGTTCGCCGCGAGCGCCGCCTTCGCGTCGGACGCTTCGGTCACGACGCCGACACCGACCTGCGCGACGTCGGGAACACGCCGGACCTCGCCCTGGGCGGAGACCTGCAGCAGCGTGCCGCGCGCGGGGGAAGTCACCTCGGCGGCGTTGGTCGAGAGCGGCGAAAGCATCGCGAATGCGAGCAAGGGAATCGAGCGGATCATCGTCGTGCTCCTGTGGGCAATTCGGGCGCCAGCTTGGCGCGCCGCGGCTGAATGCATCGACAGGCCCGGGACGAATCGCGGCTCCGGAGCTGCAGGCGTTCGCGCTGGGGGGCCTTTTCGTCGCCTCGTTCCACAACTTCCTCGCGATGAACGACCTCGCCGTCATGCTCGTGCGCAACGCGACGAGCCGCGACGTGCCACGGCGTCAACGAGCTCAATCAGGCCGGGCTCCCGGCCGCGCAGAACACCGCGCTCGCGTTCCGCCAGTTGTTGGCGCGATGGCGGGGCGGGGTCGACTGGCTGTTCGCCGACGGCTTCGAATAGGCGGCGAGGGCCCCTGGGGCGCTTCGAGGGGCGCCGCACGAATGCCCGTCGGCGGCGCGAATGCGGCGTGATTCACAGGAATGCCGGTCGGAGGGCCCGCCCCGCCGGAGGACAGTTGGAGAACGCGCGCAACTCGTACATACTCCCTTCACCCTGGGCGGGGTGTTTTGCCGGTGCGCACGAAACAGGAACTGTGTCTTGCCTTCGCATTCGCCGCGGCGACGCTCGCCGTGCACGCGCGCGACAGGAACCGTCACGACGATCGCCGGCTGTCGCGGGCCGCGCGCCGGGCGAGGGCGCTGAAGCTCGCGCGGCGCATCTGCCGCAGGCGCAGCATGCCGAGCGCGATCGCGCACCCCGCCACCGCCACCGCGAGCCGGGCGGCCGCTGCGCGCTCGCTGCGGCTCGTCGCGAGCGAGCGGCAGCGCCAGTGGATGGCCGTCAAGCTCGAGCAGTTGCGCGAGCAGCACGCCCGGCTGCTCTACGCGTGCGGCCGGCGGACGGTGTTGCGCTGAGATTCGGGCCGACCGAGTAGTCGTCCACGTCGCAAACGACGACGTCCCTTGCGTCAAGGCGGCCAGTCGAACCCCGGCTCGACGTGGACGGCGCGACCTTCGAGCAGCGTCAGCAGCACGCGCGTCTCGCCGATCGTCGCGGGATCGATTGCCAGCAGGTTGCGATCGACGACGACGAGGTCGGCGGCGTGGCCCGGCGTGAGCGAGCCGCTGAAGCGCTCGGCGCGCGCGGCGTAGGCGCCGTTGCGCGTCATCGCCTCGAGTAGCCGCGATACGGCGAGCACCTGCGCGGGTTGCAGCGCATCGCCACGGCCGTCCGGCGCGCGACGCGTCGCGCCGATTTCCATCGAGGCGAACGGGTCGGCGCCGCCGAGCGGGCCGTCGCTGCCCGCAACGAGCATCGCGCCGTGCGAAACGAGGTCGGCGAACGCGAGCGTCCGTCGAGCGCGCGCGGGCCCGAGCCGTTGCAACGCGGTGTCGTTGTCGCCGTCGGGCTTCGCCCATGCGAGCTGCACGTTCGCGATGACGCCGAGCGCGCCGAACCGCGGCAGCTCGGCCCGGTCGACGAGGAACACGTGTGCGAGCTGGTGTCGCCGCTCGCGCGGCGCGTTCGCGGCGATCGCGCGCTCGATCGCGTCGAGCGTGCCGCGCACGGCGCGATCGCCCATCGCGTGGACGTGCAGGTCGAACCCTGCCGCGTCGAGTGCCGCGACGGTGTCATCGAGCGCTGCCGGCGGGAAATACAACTCCCCGCGCGTCGCACCGTCGGCATACGGCTCGAGCAGGGCGGCGCCGCGCTCGGGGAGGTCGCCGTCGACGAACAGTTTCACGGCGTCGGCACGCAGCATCGGGCTCCCGAGTGAATCCCGCCGCGCGACGAGCGCCGCGATCTGCGACGTTCCAACGCTCAAGTCGTAGCGCTGGGCGAGGCGAACGCGAACGGTGAGCTCGCCGGCACGCTCGGCCGAGCGGTAGGCCCCCAGCATCGGCGCGCTGACGCTCGCATCGGTAACGGCCGTGATGCCACGCGCGTTGAGCCGCGCCGTGACGTGGCGGAGCGCCGCGCGGTATTCGCGCTCGCTCGGCTGGGGTAGCTTCGCGCGGGCCTGCGCCGATGCCGCGCCGTGCACGAAGCCGGTCGGACGGCCGTTCGCGTCGCGCTCGATGCCGGCCGCGACGGCCGCATCGTCGGGTGCGGCGAGGCCGAGCAGCGCCGTCGCGCGCGGATCGAGCCAGTGCCGGTCGCCGCGTGCGGACGAGAGCGCCGCGGGCTGCGGCCATTCGATCCGGTCGAAGATCGCGGCGCGCTCGCCGCGCGGGAACATCGCGTCGTCCAAGCCGCGCGCGACGAACCAGTCGCCGCTCGCGGGACGCTTCGCACACGCTTCGACCGCGGAGCCGAGCGCGGCCGGCGTCTTCGCGTCGTCGAGCCGACAGCGCACGAACCACACGCCTGCCGACATCGGGTGGACGTGCGAATCGTGCAGGCCCGGCAGCACCATGCGGCCGTCGAGCTCCACGATGCGCGTTGCGGAATCGACATATCGAGCGAGCGTCGCGTCGTCGCCGACCGCAAGGATGCGACCGCCCGCGAGCGCGACGGCGTCGGCTACCGGGTGCGTCGTCGTGCCCGTGTAGATCGTGCCGCCGCGCAGGATCACGTCGGCGCCAGGGACTGCATCACCCACCGGCGCCGTCTCGGCCCCGGATCGGCGCGCGGATACCGCCGACAATGCCAGCACCAGCGCCACGCAGGTCGGGATTCGGAGAGTCATGCGTGAACGGTATCTCGGCCGCGGCCCGGCGGATCGCCTGCGCCCTCGGCGTCCCCCCGTCGGATACCTGCATTCCGGCGGGGACCCGGTGGCCCCCCGCCGCGCGGCGGCGCGTTAAGCTAAAGCAGTAGCTTCCCGGGTTGCCGTGCCGTGCACCGCGTCCTAGCTCTGCTGTTCTGCGCGTTCAGCGCCGTTGTCACCGCCGCGAGCGAGCCGCCGGCGATCGCCGCGCTGCGCGCGAGCCAGGACCGTTCCGCGACCGTGCTGCGCGACCAGGCCGCATCGCTCGCGGAGGAGGCGAAGACGCCGGTCGAGCGCGCGTGGGCGCTGCTCGCGGTCGCCGAGTTCGAGAACGACCTCGAGCACGCCGATCGCGCGCTCGAGCTGCTCGGTGAAGTACGTGCCGAGGCAGTGCGGCTCGGCCTCGACGACCTCAGGTTCGAGGGGCTCGCGCGCGAGAGCGCGGTCTACGTCAATCGCGGCAAGTCTGCCGAGACCGAGGCGGTCCTCGACGAGATGCAGAAACTCGTCGATGCGTCGGGCAACCCCGACTGGCGCGCCCAGCTGCTGCACGACCGCGGCGTGCTCGAGCGCAAGCTCGGCCGGCTGGATTCGTCGCTGAGCTATTTCAAGCAGGCGCTCGCGATCCAGCGCGGCCTGAACGACCGGATCGCGGTCGCGCGAGAGCTCAACTCGATCGGCACGCTGCACGGGCGCACCGGCCAGTTCGCCGACGCGCTTCGCGCGCACAACGAAGCCTTGTCGATTGCGCGCGAGACGAAGGACCGCGCCGAGATCGCGCGCGGATTGCGCCTGCTCGGCGTGCTCCACCGCAACGTCGACGACGAGGAGCGCGCGAGCCAGTTCCTCAAGGAGGCGCTCGAGCACGTCGAGGCGCGCAACCGGCGCGAGGCGATCGCGCTGCACGGCGAGCTCGCGATGTCGCTGACGCTGCTCGGGCGGCTGGACGAGGCCGAGTTCCACGCGACGCAGGCGGCGAAGCAGGCCGAGCGCTCGGGAAGCCCGCCGAACAAGGTCAACGCCTACACGCGCATGGCCGAGCTCAAGCTCGTCAGGGGTGACCTCGACGCGGCCGAGCTGTGGGCGCAGCGCGCGTTCGAGTCGTTCCATTCGGTCGCGATCCGCGACCAGCTGCTGCTGCGCATCACCCAGGTGCGCGTGTACGCCGCGCGTGGCCGCACCGCTGATGCGCTGGCAGAGGCCGAGCTCACGCTCGCGGCGACGCGCAAGATGGGCGACCGCATCCTCGAGCGCGCGGCGCTCGACCTCTTGTCGGAGCAGCAGCTCGCGGCCGGCGACGCGAAGAACGCGTTCGTGACACGCAAGGCGCACCAGGCGCTCGACAAGGAGCTCGCGATCGACATGGCGGGCCGGCGCATCGCGGTGCTCGAAGTAGGCCTCGATCGCGCACGCGAGCAGGCCGAGCGCAAGCTGCTCGAGCGCGACAACCAGATCCAGGCGCTGCGCCTCGGCCGCCAGCAATTATTTGGTGCGGTCCTGATCGGCGGCGTCCTCGCGCTGCTCGTGATCGCCGGCCTGCTGCAGTCGCGCTACCGGCACGCGCAGCGCGGCAACGCGCTGCTGGTCGCGAGCCGTGACGAGCTGCAGCGGCTGCACCACGCGCTGATCGACAGCAATGCCGAGCTCGAGCGCGTCGCGAACACCGACGCGCTGACCGGCGTCGCGAACCGTCGCGCGGTGCGCAGTGATTTCGAGCGCCGGCTCGCCGAAGCGCGTGCGAGCGGCGCGCCGGTCTGCGTGCTGCTGCTCGACGTCGACCACTTCAAGCAGATCAACGACCGCTTCGGCCATCTCGTCGGCGACGAGGTGCTGCGCGAGATCGCGCAGCGCCTGCGCTCGGCGCTGCCGGCCGATGCATTGCTCGGACGCTGGGGCGGCGAGGAATTCATCGCAGTGCTGTCGCGCTGTGCGCTGCCCGCGGGGATCGCCGCTGCCGAGATCGTGCGCTGCGCGCTCGCGGGCGAGCCGGTCGTCGTCGGGCCCGACCGCATCGCGATCAGCGCGAGCGTCGGCGTCTCGAGCGTGCCGGGCGAGCTCGCCGATGCGATCGACCCGATCGTCGCGGCGGCCGATCATGCGCTCTACCGCGCGAAGCGAGCGGGGCGCAATCGTGTCGAAGCCGCGGCCTGAGATCCATGCGCGCCGCGCGCGCGCCGCACCGGTGTCGACGCGCGGGGCCGACCGCCGCCCCGGGGTGCGGGCAAGCGGTTGCGCTCACACGCGCGCATTCGACGACACGGGGATTCCGCCACGGCGGAGCTCGCCGGGATCGATTCGACGACATTCTGGCTCGTCGCGATGCTCGTGCTCGGCAAGCCGGGCCATGCCGCAGGGCTCAAAGTCGATCCTGTCGGCTTGCCAACCGCTGAAACCGCCACCCATGAACCGTTCATGCAGCCGGCGTAACCTGATCGGCGGCGCATGGAGTAGAGGAAACGCAAATGACGAAGACACCCGTAATGCTCGTGGCACTCGCGCTCGCGTTCGTGCTGCAGCTCGCCGCTGCCCCGGCAGACGCGCGCCCGCTCCGGTGCGGCAACTGCGGCACCGTGCTCGACGTCGACAACATCTGGTACGAGGACCAGGGCGGCCGTGGCGATAGCGGCCGTGAGGGTGCCGTGGTCGGCGCGATCATCGGCGGCCTGCTCGGCAACCAGGTCGGTGGCGGCAGCGGCCGGAAGGCGGCAACCGTCGGCGGCGCGGTCGCCGGTGGCCTGATCGGCCATCGCATCGACCGCAACGACGATCGCGGCGATCGCGGTTTCACCGGCAAGCGCGTCGAGATCCGCATGGACCGCGGCGGCTATCGCACGGTGGAAGTGCACGGCGACATGCGCATCTATCGTGGCGACCGCGTGCGCGTGCACCAGGATCGGCTGGTCTCGCTCGACTGACCGCAACATCTCACGCCGCGTGACCACGCGGCGCGTGCCGCATCGCCCGGCGCATGCCGGGCGGTGCACGTTACGCGCGCGCAGCACCGCTGAATCAGGAGCGAATCTTGCGCATCGCCTGCTCGATGCGCTCGAGCTGGTAGGCACCCTGAATTCCTTGCGCG
>DATLNY010000317.1:0-3389 GCA_035536495.1 Candidatus Saccharimonadia bacterium
TGCGCTCGTTCAACCAGGACGTCGACACGTTCTACTTCGGCGGCGGGTTCGACGGCGCATTCGACGCGTTCGACCGTTCGTTCTCGTGGGACGTCAACTACATCTACACCGACAACGAGCGGCACGACCAGACCTTCGGCCAGTTCGACCTCAACCGCCTGCGCACGGGCCTTGGCCCGTCGTTCCGCAATGCCGCGGGGGTCCCGACCTGCGGTACGGCGGCGGCGCCGATCGCGGGCTGCGTGCCGATCGACATCTTCTCCGGTCCCGACGGCTTCACGCGTGAAATGGCCGCCTACGCGAGCTTCACCGAGCAGTCGAACATCTACAAGAAGAACTACAACTACACCGCGAACCTCACCGGCGACCTGTTCGAGCTGCCCGCCGGCCCGCTCGCGTTCGCGGCCGGCTACGAGTATCGGCGCGAGGCCGGCTACGACCTGCCCGACGCGCTGACGCAGTCCGGCGCGTCGACCGGCAACATCCGCCAGGCGACGAACGGCGGCTTCTCGCTCGACGAGTTCTACGCCGAGTTCAACATCCCGATCCTCAAGGACGTGCCGTTCGCGCAGACGTTGGAGATCGCGGTCGCGGCGCGCTATTCCGACTACTCGAACTTCGGCGACACGACGAATCCGAAGGTCGGATTCCGCTGGAAGCCGATCGACGACCTGCTGATCCGCGGCAACTGGTCGGAAGGCTTCCGCGCGCCGACGATCTCCGAGCTGTTCACCGGCAACTCGGACTCGTTCCCGACCGTCAACGATCCGTGCTCGGCGTCGCAGAATCCCACCGGCGATGTGCTCGCCCGCTGCCGCTCCGGCTTCGGCGGCGTCGGCCCGGTCGCGCCGGGCTACCAGCAGGCCAACGCGCAGATCCGAATCACGGTCGGCGGCAATCCGAACCTGACGCCCGAGGAGGCCGAGACCCGCACGCTGGGCCTCGTCTACAGCCCGAGCTGGCTCGAGGGCCTCGACGTCTACCTCGACTGGTACAACATCGAGATCGAGAACGCGATCGGCCTGTTCGGCGGCAACTTCCTGATCAACGACTGCTACAACAACGGCAACCTCAACTCGTGCGCGGTCGTCACGCGTGGCCCCGGCGGCGTCGTTACCGACATCCGCGCGACGACGCTGAACCTGATCGGCGGCACCGAGGTCGAGGGTTACGACCTCACGATCAACTACCGTTTCGACACCGAGTTCGGCAAGTTCAACATCAACTGGGATTCGGCCTACGTCACGTACCTCGGCGACCTCGGCCAGCCGAGCTTCGGCGACCCGGTCGTCGACGGCACGGTGTCGTTCGGCAACCAGGTCGGCGTCTACTTCGACCGCAACCCGAACTGGCGGCTGAAGTCGAACATCCGCACGACCTGGCAGCTCGGCGACTGGGGCGCGAGCCTCGCCGCCCGCTACCTGTCCGACCTCGACGAGCAGTGCTCGAACGTGCGCAACGCCGCGTTGGCGAGCGGCCAGCCCGAGCTCGTGAACCTCTGCACGACGGTGCCGGGCACGCACCAGTTCCCGGTCGCGGAGCACACGATCGACGAGACCTGGTACTTCGACGCGCAGGTCACGTGGGACACGCCGTGGAACGGCCGCGTCGCCGCGGGCGCGCGCAACCTGCTCGACGAGGATCCGCCGTTCGCATATGCGGCCTTCGCGAACACGTTCGATCCGCAGTACGACGTCCCCGGACGGTTCTGGTACGTGTCGTACACGCAGAAGTTCTGAACGATCGCGTCATCGCAAGAGACTTCAACGGCCCCGGAAACGGGGCCGTTTTTTTTGAAAGCTGGTGCGGCGCAGCCGCACACCTTCAACCGTCATCCCGGCGCAAGCCGGGATCCAGCGACTGCAAGCGCCAAAGGCACTGGGTCCCGGCTTTCGCCGGGATGACGCCCGGGGAGGGTGGGTGCGTGGGTGATCGCGCCTAGCGCTTCAGCGCGACGAAGAATCCGGCGACGGCGAATGCGAACGCAAGCCACGCGCTCGCAGGTGTGCCGAGCCACTGCGGGCCGGGGCTACCGAGCGCGGCAAGCAATGCGGCGCAGACGAGCGCGCCGGCACCCATCACGGCAAACACCGTGCGGCGCTGGCCGCGCTGCGTGATCTCGGCGAGGCGCTGCAAGTCGGGCGAGCGCATGACGAGCGACTGGTCGCCGCGCGTCGCCTGCGCGAAATAGTCGTGCACGAGCCGCGGGAACTCCGGTGCCTGCGCGATGATCTCGGGCAGCCGCTTGCGCAGCTCGCTCGTCAGCGTCGCGACCGAATAGCGCTCGCGCAGGATGTCGTCGAGCACCGGCTTCGCGACCGCGAAGATGTCGAGCTTCGGGTCGAGCAGGCGCCCGACGCCCTCGATGTTGAGCAGCGTCTTCTGCAGCAGCAAAAGCTGCGGCTGGATCGTGAGCTGGTAGCGGTGCGCGAGCTTGAACAGCTTGACGACGACCTCGCCGAGCATGATCTCCGACAGCGGCCGCGTGAAGTACGGCTCGCAGACCGAGCGGACCGCCGCCTCGAGCTCGTCGACGCGCACCGTCGCCGGCATCCACTGCGCCTGGATGTGCAGCTCGGCGATGCGGCGGTAGTCGCGCGCGAACATCGCGGCGAAGTTCTCCGCGAGGTAGTACTGGTCCTTGACCGGCAGCGCGCCCATGATCCCGAAGTCAAGCGCGATGAAGCGCGGCTCGTCGCGGCGGTCGGCGTCGACCCAGATGTTGCCGGCGTGCGCGTCGGCGTGGAAGAAATTGTCGCGGAACACCTGCGTGTAGAACAGCCGCACGCCCTTCGCCGCGAGCTTCGGGCGGTCGATGCCCGCCGCGTCGAGCGCGGCGACGTCGTCGGACGGGATGCCGCGCACGCGCTCCATCGTCAGCACCGACTCGCGCGAGTGCGACCAGACGATCTCCGGCACGTAGAGGTCGGGCGAATCGGCGAAGTTGCGCCGCAGCAGGCTCGCGTTCGCGCCCTCGCGCTGCAGGTCGAGCTCGTTGCGCAGCGTGCTCTCGATCTCGGCGACGACTTCGAGCGGCTGGATCCGGTCGGCGTCGGCCAAGTGGCGCTGCGCGAGCCGGGCGAGCGCGCGCAGCAGCGCGACGTCCTGCGCGATGCGCTCGCCGATGCCCGGCCGCAGCACCTTGACGACGACTTCGCGGCCGTCGGGCAGCTCGGCCGCATGCACCTGCGCGATCGACGCCGACGCGAGCGGCTCCTGCTCGAAGCGGCGATAGAGTGTTGCGATCGGCTCGCCGAGCGCGCGCTCCACGAGCAACTGCGCGGCGGCACCGTCGAACGGCGCGACGCGGTCGCGCAGTAGCGCGAGCTGGTCGGCGACGTCGGACGGGATCAGGTCGCGCCGCGTCGACAAGAGCTGTCCGATCTTGA
>DATLNY010000318.1:0-10190 GCA_035536495.1 Candidatus Saccharimonadia bacterium
CCGCGAGCTTGCCGGCGTCGCGCGCGCGCACCACGATATTGGTGTTCGGACCTTTCTGGTCGTCGAAGAACGGGTAGCTGCCGATCACGACCTCCGGATGCGCCTTGGCGATCTCGCCGAGCGCGCTGCCGACGTCGGCGCCGCGCGCGAGGCGCACGAAGCGCGGCGTCGGCAGCCCCGCGGCGATCCAGACCTGCTTCGTGCGGATCTTGTCCATCGTCAGCGACGAGCCGAGCACGCCCGAGCCGGTGTACGGCACGCGCAACGCCTCGAGCGCGCCCTGCAGCGTGCCGTCCTCGCCGCCGCGGCCGTGCAGGATGTTGAACACGCGGTCGTGGCGGCGTTCCTGCAGCGACGCGAGCAACGCGGGGATGCCGTCGACGCCGGTCGCGTCGACACCTTGCGCGCGCAGCGCCTCGAGCACGTTGCGGCCCGAGTCGAGCGACACGTCGCGCTCGGCCGAGTCGCCGCCGTAGACGACCGCGACGCGCCCGAACACGCGCGGATCGGTCTCGCGCGTCATGCCGCGATCTCCGGCAGGGCGCCGTTCTGCGCGAGCTCGAGCGCGACACGGCCGATATCGCCCGCGCCCATCATCAGGATGAGGTCGCCGTCGCGCGCGAGCGGCGCGAGCGCGTCGCCGAGGTCCCATACGTTCCTGACGAGCACCGGATCGATGCGCCCGCGCGCGCGCACGGCGCGCGCGAGCGCCTTGCCGTCGGCGTTCGCGATCGGTGCCTCGCCGGCTGCATAGACCTCGGTCAGCACGAGCACGTCGACGCTCGCGAGCACTTCCGCGAAGTCGTCGAGCAGGTCGCGCGTGCGCGTATAACGATGCGGCTGGAACGCCACGACGAGGCGCCGGTCGGGCCAGCCGCCGCGCGCGGCCTCGAACACGGCCGCGAGCTCGCGCGGGTGGTGGCCGTAGTCGTCGACGAGCAGCGCTTCGCCGCCGGCGACGTCGATCGCGCCGTGCTCGTGGAAGCGGCGGCCGACGCCGCCGAAGCCCGCGAGCGCGCGCCCGATCGCCTCGACCGGGATCGCGAGCTGCCAGCCGATCGCTGCTGCCGCGAGCGCGTTCTGGACGTTGTGGCGGCCCGGCAATCCGAGCTCGACCGGATGCGGCGCGATGCCGGGAAGGTGCAGCAGGAACCGCATCCGTGCGCCGTGCTGCGTGACCTGCGTCGCGCGCACGTCGGCGCTCTCGGCGAAGCCGTAGCGCATGACCTTGCGCGCGGTCTCGTGCGCGAGCGCGGCGGTGTTCGGATCGTCGATGCACAGCGCCGCGACGCCATAGAAAGGCAGGTGGTGCAGGAACTCCGCGAACGCGCGCTTGACCCGGTTGAAGTCGCCGCCGTAGTTCTCGAGGTGGTCCGCGTCGATATTCGTGACGACCGCGAGCGTCGGCTGCAGCAGCAGGAACGACCCGTCGCTCTCGTCGGCCTCGGCGACCAGATAGCGGCTCTGGCCGAGCCGCGCGTTGCTGCCGGCGCTGTTCAGGACGCCGCCGATCACGAAGGTCGGATCGAGCCCCGCCTCCGCGAGCACCGAGGCGACGAGGCTCGTCGTCGTGGTCTTGCCGTGCGTGCCCGCGACCGCGATGCCGAGGCGGAAGCGCATCAGCTCCCCGAGCATCTCGGCGCGCGGCACGATCGGGATGCGCCGCTCGCGCGCGGCGAGCAGCTCGGGGTTGTCGGCCGCGATCGCCGACGACACGACGAGCACGTCGGCGTCGGCGACGTGCTCGGCGGCATGGCCTCGCACGACGCGCACGCCGACGCCCTGCAGCCGCAGCGTCGTCGACGTTTCGGAAAGATCGGATCCGGAAACGTCGTAGCCGAGCGTCGCGAGCACCTCGGCGATGCCGCTCATGCCGGCGCCGCCGATCCCGACGAAGTGCACGCGCGAGTACGCCCGCATGACTTCCTCGTGGCGGCCGAGCGGCTTCAAGGTCATGGCGTGCCCCTGCTGGGGCAGGCCTCCGCGAGGCACGCGTCGGCGATCCGCGCGGCGGCGTCGGGACGTGCGAGCGAGCGCGCAGCGCTCGCCATCGCGAGCAGCCGTGGACGATCACGCAGCAACGACGCGACGACCGCGCCGAGGTTGCGCACGACGTCGGCGTCGTCGCGCACCCTGATCGCGGCACCGTGCTCGACGAGGTATTCGGCGTTGCGGGTCTGGTGGTCGTCGACCGCGGCGGCGAACGGCACGAGCACGCTCGCGACGCCGGCCGCTGCGAGCTCCGCGACCGTCAGCGCGCCGGCGCGGCAGACGACGAGGTCGGCCTCGGCGTATGCAGCCGCCATGTCGTCGAGGAACGGCTCGATCCGGACCTTAGCCGCGTCGCCGTACGCGGCACGCGTTTCGTCGAGCAGCGCGCGCCCGCTCTGGTGCAGCACGTCGAGCGCGAGCCCCGGCGGGAGCGCGCGCAGCACCTGCGGCAATGCGCGATTGAGCGTGCGTGCGCCCTGGCTGCCGCCGAGCACGAGCAGGCGCATTGCGCCGCCGCGCGACGCCATGCGCTGCTGCGGCGGCGCGAGTGCCGCGATCTCGGCGCGCACCGGGTTGCCGGTGTCCTCCGCGCCGCGCGCGAATGCGTCGGGGAAGCCCGCGAGCACGCGGCGCGCGAAGCGCGCGAGCGCGCGATTGGTGTAGCCCGGCACGCGATTCTGCTCGTGCACGAGCAGCGGCCGCCGTGCGATCCAGGCCGCGATCCCGCCCGGCCCGCTTGCGAATCCGCCGAATGCGATCGCGGCGCGAGGCCGCAGGCGCCGCACGACCGCGAGCGCCTGCTGCACCGCGCGCAGGATCCGCCAGGGTGCCGCGAAAAGCGTGCGCAGGCCCTTTCCGCGAACGCCCGAGACCGCGATGCGCTCGAGCGCGAAACCGGCCTTCGGCACGAGCTCGTTCTCGAGCCCGCGCTCGGAGCCGAGCCAGACCACCGGCACGCCGCGCGCGACGAGCTCGAGCGCGACGGCGATGCCGGGGAAGATGTGGCCGCCGGTGCCGCCGGCCATGATGAGGACCGGCGCGTTCGCGCTGCCGATGCCGCCCGTCGCGTCGCTCATCCGGCGCCTTCCACGTCGTCGAGCGAAATCGCGAGCTCCGCTTCGCGCCGGGTCGTCTCGTAGCCGATGCGCAGCAGCAGCCCGATCGCGGCGCACGTCATCAGCAGGCTCGATCCGCCCGAGGAGATCAGCGGCAGCGTCAGCCCCTTGGTCGGAAGCACGCCGAGGTTGACGCCGACCGACACGAGCGACTGCACGCCGATCCAGAGCGCGATGCCGAACGCGCAATAGCCCGCGAACGTCAGGCCGCTTTCGATCGCGCGCAGGCCGAGCGTGAACGCGCGGCCCGCGAGCAGCGCGAACAGCGCGAGCACGAGCACGACGCCGACGAGGCCGAGCTCCTCGGCGATGACGGCGAGGATGAAGTCGGTATGCGCCTCGGGCAGGTAGTAGAGCTTCTGGATGCTCGCGCCGAGCCCGACGCCGACCCACTCGCCACGCCCGATCGCGATCAGCGCCTGCGACAGCTGGAAGCCGTCCTTGAACGGATCGGCCCACGGATCGAGGAACGAGGTCAGGCGCTTGACGCGGTACGGCTCGGTCCACGCCGCGATCGCCATGACCGGCGTGCCGAGCAGCGCGAGCCCGGTGACGTCGCGGACGCGCGCGCCGGCGAGCCAGATCATCCCGATCACGATCGCGAGCAGCAGCGCGGCCGAGCCGAAATCGGGCTGCACGAGCAGCAGCCCGACCAGCATCGCGGCGATCGCGAGCGGCTTGATCGTGCCGAGCAGCGAGGTGCGCACCTGCGAGCCGAAGCGCACGAGGTAGCTCGCAAGGTAGACGATCACGATGAGCTTGACGGCTTCGACCGCCTGGAACGTCGTGACGCCGAAGTTGATCCAGCGCGTCGCGCCATTGACCTTGTGGCCGACGCCGGGCACGAACACCGCGAGCAGCAGCACGAAGCCCCCGAGCAGCAGCACGCGGCTCGCCTGCTCGAGCCACGCGAGCGGCACGAGCACGACGAGGAACGCGAGCGCCACGCCCATCGCAAGGAACATCGCGTGGCGGATGACGAAGTACAGCGGCGCGACGCCCGCGCCTTCGGCGATCGCGATCGAGCTCGACGCGACCATCACGAGGCCGAAACCCGCGAGCGCGAGCGCCGCGAACAGCAACACGGGATCGATGCGCCCGGGCAGCTCGTCGCGCCGCAGTGCCTGGATCGAGCGTGGCCAGCTCAGGGGGCTCATCGGATCTTCATCGTCGCGAGCCCGGCGAGCACGAGCACGACCGAGATGATCCAGAAGCGCACGATCACGCGCGGCTCGGGCCAGCCCTTGAGCTCGAAGTGATGGTGGATCGGCGCCATCCGGAAGATGCGCTTGCCGGTCAGCTTGAAGCTCGCGACCTGCAGCATCACCGAGAGCGTCTCGATCACGAAGATGCCGCCCATCAGCACGAGCACGAGCTCCTGCCGCACGATCACCGCGACCGCGCCGAGCGCGGCGCCGACGGAGAGCGCGCCGATGTCGCCCATGAAGACCTGCGCGGGGTACGTGTTGAACCACAGGAAGCCGAGCCCCGCGCCGGCGAGCGCGGCGCAGAAGATCGTCAGCTCGCCCGCGCCCGGGATGCGCGGCAACTGGAGGTAATCGGAGAACACCGCATTGCCTGCGACATAGGCAAAAATCCCTAGACCTCCCGCGACGAGCACGGTCGGCATGATCGCGAGGCCGTCGAGGCCGTCGGTGAGGTTGACGGCGTTCGAGAACCCGACGATCCAGAAGTACGCGACGACCGGGAACGCGAACCCGAGGGGGATCACGATCTGCTTGAACACCGGCACGATCAGCTCGGTCGCGGCCGGCACGTCGGCGGTGACGTAGAGCCAGATCGCGGCGGCCGCGCCGAACAGCGACTGCAGCAGGTACTTCCAGCGCGCCGAAAGACCCTTCGAGTCCTTCAGCACGAGCTTCTTGTAATCGTCGATCCAGCCGATCAGGCCGAAGCCGACGAGCACGAACAGCACGATCCAGACGTACCGGTTGGAGAGGTCGGACCACAGCAGCGTCGAGACGACGACCGCGACGAGGATCAGCGCGCCGCCCATCGTCGGCGTCCCGGCCTTCGAGAAGTGCGACTGCGGGCCGTCGCTGCGGATCTGCTGCCCGACCTTGTACTCGGACAGCTTGCGGATCATCGACGGGCCGAACAGCAACGCGACCGCGAGCGCCGTGATCGTCGCGAGGATCGCGCGGAACGTGAGGTACTGGAACAGGCTCAGGCCCGGCAGCACGTCTTCCAGCCATGCGGCCAGCTCAAGCAGCATGGGCGGTACCCCCGTTCGACCTGCCGATCAGCGCGTTGACGACTTTTTCCATCGTCGAGCTGCGCGAGCCCTTGACGAGCACCGTCGCGGCACCCGGCAGATGCGCGCGCAACGACTCGATCGCACCGTCGTGCGTCGCGTGGTGCTCGGCGTTCGTGCCGAAGCCCTCGCTCGCGCGCGCCGCCAGCGTGCCGACCGTGACGAGCCGGTCGATCCCGATAGCGCGCGCATACGCGCCGGCCTCGGCGTGCAGCTGCTCGGCACCGGCGCCGAGCTCCGCCATGTTGCCGAGCACGAGCCAGCGCTCGCCGGGCTCGAGCGCGAGCGTGTCGATCGCCGCGCGCACCGATCCCGGATTCGCGTTGTAGCTGTCGTCGATCAGCGTCGCGCCACTCGGCAAGGCGTGGCGCGTGAGGCGCCCGGCGACGCCCTGCACCTGCTCGAGCCCGGACTTGATCGCTGCGAGCGACGCCCCGGCCGCGAGCGCGAGCGCGGCCGCCGCGAGCGCGTTGCGGACGTTGTGCCGGCCGGGGAGCGGCAAGTCGACGTCGAGCGTCCCGGCCCCGACGATCAGCTCGAAGCGCGTGCTAGCGCCCAGCGTGCGGATCCGCGCGGTGACGTCGGCGCTGCGGTCGAGCGCGTACCGCACGATCCTTCGCGAGCCCGCCAGTCGTACGAAGCGCTCGGCGTAGGCGCAATCGGCGTTGACGATCGCGACGCCGTCGGGCGGCAGTGCCGAGTAGATCGCGCCCTTGGTCTCCGCGACGCCGTCGAGCGTGCCCATGCGCGCGAGATGCGCGGCCGCGACGTTGTTGACGAGGCCGATGTCCGGTCGCGCGATGTCGGCGAGATAGGCGATGTCGCCTGGCTTGCCTGCGCCCATTTCCAGCACCGCGACCTCCGTGTGCGCCGGCATCCTGAGCAGCGAGATCGGCAGGCCGATCTCGTTGTTGAGGTTGCCGGCGTTGACGTGGCAGCGGAAGCCGCGCGCGAGGATCGAGGCGGCGAGCGTCTTGACGGTGGTCTTGCCGTTCGAGCCGGTGATGCCGACGACGCGCGCGTGCGTGCGCTCGCGCCAGAGGCGCGCAATCCGACCGAGCGCCTCGAGCGTGTCGAGGCAGACGAGCTGCGGCAGCTCGAGGGTGAGCTCGCGCTCGACCACGGCGGCCGCGGCGCCCGCGGCCTGCGCCTGCGCAACGTAGTCGTGCGCATCGAAACGCTCGCCGCGCAGCGCGACGAACAGCTCGCCCGGCTTGACTGCGCGGCTGTCGGTCGAGACGCCGACGAACGCCGCATCGCCCTTGATGAGCCGCGTATCGAGCGATGCGGCGAGCTCGGACAGGCGCGCCTCGATCATGCGGCCTCCGCGAGCAGTCGCTGCGCGACCGCGTAGTCGTCGAACGGGCGCCTCGCGCCGCGCACTTCCTGGTACGTCTCGTGCCCCTTGCCGGCGATCAGCACGGCGTCGCCCGGCCGCGCGAGCGCCAGCGCGAGCGCGATCGCACGCTCGCGATCGCGCTCGATGCGCGCCGCGGCCGGCCGCGCGAAGCCCGCGACGACCTGCGCGACGATCGCATCGCCGTCCTCGCCGCGCGGATTGTCGTCGGTCACGATCGCGACGTCGGCGAGCCGCTCGGCGATCGCGCCCATCTGCGGCCGCTTGCCGGCGTCGCGCTCGCCGCCGCAGCCGAACACGCAGACGAGCTTCATCGCGGTATGGGCGCGCAGGCTCTGCAGCGCCTGCTCGAGCGCATCGGGCGTGTGCGCGTAATCGACGACGACAAGCGGATGGCTCGCGTCGCCGCCGAGGCGATTCATGCGGCCCGGGACCGGCACGAGCGTCGACAGTGCGGCCGCGATCCGCGGCAGCGCGAGGCCGAGCTCGCGCAGCACGCCGGCCACCGCGAGCAGGTTCGAGACATTGAAGCGCCCGATCAGCCTCGACGCGATGCGCGCGCGACCCTCGGGCGACTCGAGCGTGAAGCCGAGGCCCGCGACCGAGGTCTCGACCGCGCTCGCGCGCAGCTCGGCATCGGCGCGCCCTTCGGCGCTGTACCCGCAGCGGCGCACGTGCGCAGGCAGCGCCGCGAGCAGCTCGCGCCCGAACGCATCGTCGACGTTGACGACCGCGGCGGCGAGCGTCGGCCAGCGGAACAGCCGCGCCTTCGCGGCGCCGTACGCCTGCATCGTTCCGTGGTAGTCGAGATGGTCGCGCGTGAGGTTCGTGAAGACCGCGACGTCGAACGCGATGCCGTCGATGCGTCCCTGCTCGAGCGCGTGGGACGACACCTCCATCGCGAGGTACGCAGCGCCGGCGCGCTGCATCGCCGCGACGAGCGCGTGCGTCGTGATGACGTCGGGCGTCGTGCGCTCGCCCGCGTCGAGCGCGCCGTGCAGGCCTGCGCCGAGCGTGCCGATCGTGCCGACCACGCGGCCGGCGCCGTGCAGCGCCTGCGCGACGAGCTGCACCGTCGACGTCTTGCCGTTGGTCCCCGTCACGCCGACGACGGTCATCGCGGCCGACGCCGCACCGTGCAGGCGGCTCGCGATCTCGCCGAGCCGCGCGCGCAGCGCCGGTACGGCGATCGCGGGCACTGCGAGCGGCGCGACGTCGGGCGGCGCGTCGTGCAGCACCGCGATCGCGCCGGCATCGATTGCACGATGCGCGAACTCGAGGCCGTGGCGCGTGCCTCCGCGCAGCGCGACGAACACGTCGCCCGGGCCGACCGCGCGCGAATCGAGCGTCAGCGCGCGGAATTCGAGCGCCGGCGCATCGGCGATCCCGTCGAGCAGCTCGCGCAGCGTCACGGCGGCACGCCCTCGGCGTACGGCGAATCGGCGTCGGGCTCGGCTGGTGGGGCCGGCGCCGCGGCCGGCGCGTGCGCCATCAGCACGTCGACGCGATCGGGCGTCACGTTGAGCAGCCGCAGCGCGCCGGGCATGACGCGGCCGAACACCGGCGCCGCGACATAGCCCGCGTAGTACGCCGCGCCGCGCGGGTCGCTGACGACGACGACGCCGGCGAGTCGTGGTCGCGAGGCCGGTACGACGCCTGCGAACGAGCTGATGTAGCGCTTCTCGTAGCCGCCGGCGACCGCCTTGCGCGACGTGCCGGTCTTGCCGGCGACGCTGAAATTCGGCACCGCGGCATTCGTGCCGGTGCCCTCGGGCGAGTCGACGACCGACTCGAGCATGCGCGTGACGGTCGCTGCGATCTCGGGATCGAGCACCGCGCTGACCGGCGATACGCTGCCGTGCACGAACGTCGGCGTGCGCAGCCGCCCGCCGGAGGCGAGCGCGCCGTACGCCGCGGCGAGCTGCAGCGGCGTCACCGAAAGACCGTAGCCGTACGACAGCGTCGCCTTCTCGACCACGCCCCAGCCGCGCGGCTCGGGCAGCACGCCCGGGGATTCGCCGGGGAATCCGCAGCCGGTCGGCGCGCCGAAGCCGAAGCGGCGGAACACGTCGTAGAAGTGCTCGTTGTCGAGCGCCGCGGCAATCGTCGCAGCCGCGACGTTGCTCGACTTGACGAGCAGGCGCTCGAGGTTGACGGCGCCGTAGTCGTGCACGTCGCGCACGAGGTGGTTGCCGACCGGCATCGTCCCGTGATTCGTCTCTATCACGCTGCTCGTGTCGAACTTGCCGCTCTCGATGCCGGCGGCGACGGTGAACGCCTTGATGACCGAGCCGGGCTCGAACACGTCGGTGACGGCGCGGTTGCGGCGCGACGAGCCGTCGCCCGAACCGCGCAGGTTCGGGTTGTACGACGGCCAGTTCACCATCGCGACGATCTCGCCGGTCGTGACGTCGAGGATCACCATCGAGCCCGACTCGGCACGGTGCTCGACCATCGCGGCCTTGAGCTCGCGGTACGCGAGGTACTGCACGCGCCGGTCGATCGAGAGCTTGAGCTCGCGCCCCGGCGCCGAGGCGCGCAGCATCTCGACGTCCTCGACGATCGCGCCGCGCCGATCCTGGATCACGCGCTTGACGCCGGGCGTGCCGGCGAGCCATTCGTCGAACGCGAGCTCGAGCCCTTCCTGGCCGCTGTCGTCGATGTCGGTGAAGCCGAGCAGGTGCGCGAACACTTCGCCGCCCGGGTAGTAGCGGCGGAACTCGCGCTGCGCGTTGACGCCGGGGATCGCGAGCGCGAGGATCGCCGCGGCCTGGTCGGGCGCGAGGTGCCGGCGCAGGTAGACGAACTCGCGCATCGCGCGCTGCGCGATGCGCTGCTCGAGCAGCTCCGGCTCGATGCCGAGCGCAGCCGCGAGCTCCGGCAGCCGGTCGCGATGCGCGAGCAGCTCCTGCGGCTGCGCCCAGATCGACTCGACCGGCGTCGAGACCGCGAGCGGCTCGCCGTTGCGGTCGACGATCATGCCGCGCGAGACGGGGATCGTGCGCTCGCGCAGGAAGCGCTGGTCGCCCTGGTCCTGGTAGAAATCCTTGCGCACGACCTGCAGGTCGACCGCGCGCACGACGAGCGCCGTCGCGCCGAGCGCGAGCGTACCCAGCACGGCATAGAGCCGCGCGCGGGTATTCGTCACCGGGATCGGCCGGTTCTTTCGGACCTCGGCCCTCAAGCCACGCTCCGCAAACGCATGACCGCGACCGCGCGATGCCCAGCTCGCGCGGCGATGGCCGTGGGCCGCGCTCGCGCGCGGCGGTCTGCGATGATTTTCCCCCTCATCGCCGTTTCCTCTTGCGGTCCTCTGCGGGACCTTTTCCAGCCTCGGTGCTTTCCGTCAGCGCCGCACGATCTGCGTCATCGCGGGATCCGGATGCACCATCAGGAGCTCGCCGGCCGCGATCTGTTCGATCCGGTTCGTTTCCGCCCAGGTCGCCTGCTC